>PLSG01000128.1 GCA_003164155.1 Parachlamydiaceae bacterium
AAAACTTAGCCCTTCTGAAACAAGAGAAATAATAAAACTAAGGGCTAATACAGCGCAAATAGATGCCCCCAAAGTATTGTTACAACACCTCGAAGCCAGAGATACGGCCTTAAAGGGGCAGGATAGTAATGCCAAAATTGCGGTCATGGCCGCCGAAAAAGTGATTATTGACATCGACCAAAAGCGCCAGGAGGTGGCCACGATCAAAGCCTATCTCAATCCTTTAAAATCCGAAGTCCAAGCGCTAGAAAGTGAGGTAAACGCTTCGCGCACTAAACGGCCAGGTCCAGCTAGCGAGTTGGCCAAAAAAAGTTTAGCCGCAGCTAAAGCTGAACTGGCCACAGCCCTGCAGAAAATAGCCAGTGCAGAGGAGTCCATCACCGCTCTGGAAGGCAAAGCCCACAAAAAACTGGTGGGACTAGATAAGCCTAAGCTTAGTACTTGGAAAAAAATAGGCAATATCCTCTCTGGAGCCTTAGTGGGTCTTGGTTTGGCTGTAATTGCGGTTGCCCTGGTAAGCAATCCTGCGGGATGGGCGGCCATGGGGATAGCGCTTTTAGTAGTAGGCGTGGCGGCTACGCTATCGATGGTGGCAAAAGCCGAAAAAGGCAGCGGAAAAGAAATGCTCAAAATGTGGGGCACAGGCTTTGTGGCTGGTGCCGCGGCAGGGGTAGCGGGCTCTGTTTTTGCAGGCGCAGCTATCACTGCTGGCCTTGGCAAATTAGGATTGGCAGCTTGGCAATCGTGGAGCATATTGACTGCCTCATTTGTCACAGGAGCCCTCGGGATTGCCAAGATTTCATCTATGAAAACCAAGCATCCGACAGGTGCGGCGGCAAAAATCATGCGGAACCAAGAAGACCGGGATGTTAAGACCACATGGGAAAAATACGAGACGAGTAGAAAGGCCAGAGCGGAAGATGGAGAGCGAAAAATTGCTGAAGAGCAGAAAATAAAAATGGGTTTAGAGAGGCTCAGCAAAGATCCCCATGCGGACATGAGTGAAGAAAATTACATTAAGATCGCAGAAAAATATGGTGCCGCACGTGCCGAAAAATGCTTAAAGGCATTGCGATCTGGATGCGATAAAAACGTGATGGTCAAATACTTGAGTTTATTACCGCTACATGGTCAGCAAATAGCCGACGAATTCTTAGAGATTGGAACAATCAGTGGAAATGCAGCCGACATATTCCTCAATAAACTAAGGGACAAGCCTCCGGAAGCCTCTCAAGAGGATTTGTCGGTATGGCAAGGGGGCAGAACTCGGGCACATAAGCCCGTTGTCACTTCCGAGGCCGCCTCAGCTGGCCCCGTATCTAGGATACAAGCGGAAAAAGTGCGGGCTGAAATGCTGAAGGACGTTCAGAAGGCTCTGGAACAGGCACGCAAAATGCATAAACAGCACCAGTCACAAGCTATTCAAGACCTTTTTGAGAATTCTCATGATGGATGGTTGCAATTAGTTAAGGATAAACCTGTTTGTCAAAATATGATGAAAAACATTGAAATGGCCATGGTCGTTGTCATGGGAGAAACCCACCTTAAGGATGAGCAAGCTATGGCCCTGAAAGAGCTGATAGCTGTATTCAATGGAAATATAAACAATATGAAAAATGAAAGTCTTGACGCCTTTCTTTTATGTAAATTTATGATCCAGTATTGCAAAGATGTTTACCAGCCTCCCGAAAGTGCGGCATCTACATGAACAGAGGGCACATATCAAGCGTATATCAAGTGAAACGGGAAGTGCGACAGCCTTTTGCTTTAGGCGTACTCTTGCATATCTATACCATGCCTTTCCGGGCCTAAAAAGACCATGCCGGCAATTATGACGGCTACTACACCGACGACTAAAGACAAAGCTAGGCTATAGTTACCCCCTAGCTGAATAGCTATAAAAGCTTGGAGGGTGGCATTGGCCGAAGCCAAAAAATTGCCCAATTGATAAACCGTCCCTGGAAAGGTAGCGCGGATTTCTTTTGGTGAGAGTTCGTTGAGATAGGCCGGAATTACTCCCCAAGCCCCTTGGATCGCCATCTGCATAAAAAAAGCGCCTGTGGCCAGCAAAAGAGGCGTTGAAGCAAATGCCCATAAGGGGATGAGCGGTAGGGCTGCTAAAGCAGCTATTATAATGGCGTATCGTCGCCCTATATATTCAGACAGTATGCCTACGAATATGCCGCCGATCATGGCGCCAATATTGTAAATGATGGCGATTAAACCTACGGTATGCACATCGAATCCATGCTGGACTTGCAAAAAAGTAGGATATAGATCTTGTGAGCCGTGCGAGAAAAAATTGAAGGCGGTCATGAGCCCGACCGCATAGGCTGTCAACTTCCAATGCTTGGTCAAAGATGAAAGAAAAGGGAGCTTTGGTTTCATTTTTCCAGTTTTCCATGCCTCTGACTCGGGAACATTCCTTCGGATAAACATTACGAGTAGGGCGGGGATTACTCCCACCATGCACATTCCCCTCCAGCCGATGGTGTTATAAAACAAAGCGAAGGTTAAAGAGGCGAGTAAGTATCCTGCAGGATAGCCAGTCTGTAAGAGACCCGAAGCAAATCCACGCGATTTTGCTGGCAAAGATTCCATCATCAAAGCTGATCCTATGCCCCATTCTCCACCCATGGCAATGCCAAAGAGCGCCCGTAAAGCCATGAGAGTAATCAGATTGGGACTGAACGCCGTTAAAAACTCGAAGAGTGAGAAAAGTCCAATATCTATCATTAAAATGGGTTTGCGTCCAAAATGGTCTGCCAGGCGACCAAAGATAAAAGCTCCCACCGGGCGCATGGCTAAGGTCAGCGTAAGACTCAAGGTAACCAAAGCCATATTGCTGCCAAATTCGAGGGAAATATCTTTTAAGATGAAAACCATCAGAAAAAAGTCGAAGGCATCTAACGTCCATCCCAGAAAACAGGCCATGACCACATTTTTTTGACTAGATGTCCAGCTCATCAGCTCTCCTGCAGTTTTATTAGGCTTGGTTCACCTTTTCGACTAGAGAATCCTGTCATGAGACGCCGCAGATGAGGCGTCGCAGCCGACCAAAACTCTGTCCGGAAAGATGAAGAAGGTCTTTTAATAGGCCTGTCAAATCATTATCATTTCATCTCTTGTGTGGGGCTATTCACCATCGCTGAGGGGTGGCTGCTGCTGATAATAAAAGCTAGACATATTTAAAGCTATGACGTATACATTTTTTTGAATTCAGTTTAAATTGCTGCCCTTAACTCGAGATCATTTGAGGAGTCAATATGTCAACTCTTGTCAGCCCAATGGAATCAAAAACAGATCCTTTGTTAAACTCTTCGGGTTATCATCCTAGTGAAAGCTCACCCTTATCTAAGACCAGCACACTCGATTTCAAAATAGGCGCCGTGGCCGATTTAAGTTTTAAAGAGGCCGAAGTAACACGCGATCACCTCTTAAAAGAGACGGTAGAAAAAATCGCTAGCTTGGAAATAGAGGAAAAGGCCGCACGTCAAGCCCTGACATGTATGCAAAGATGCGGGAGTAGAGCAGTGTTTTTAGTTGGCGTGGCTGGAAGTATTGGGGGATCGTTTGCGCTAGTGGTGAAGAAAGACTCTTCAGGAGAATCTTATCTGGATGCCTTTTCTGCTCTCTGGGTGGGCATAGCAGGGTGTATATTTTCTGCTGTAATAAGTTGCTGCGTGGATGTATCCAATAGACAACTTAGGGAATATCGCAGAATTTATAGGGACTTAGCTGGGCGTCAAAGGTTAATAGAACAACTTGAGATCTACAAAGCTAAAGTTCACCTTGAAGCTGCTCAGGATCTATATATCAGCTGCCTTTCCGTCGGATCCACCGAGGAAGGTTTTGAAAATTTTCTTTTGGATACTAAACATATAACAGCGGTAAAAGAGTTGGCTTTGGAAAGAAAAAAAAAGCGACAAGCTGAAATTTTAGAGCAACTTGAAAAAGAGCGCACCCTCCAAATGTAGAAGAAGGCTTAACCATGTGCGCTTACTTCTTGAAAATGGAGCCAATCCCGATTGCAATAACGAATTTAGGGAAACCCCTTTGATAAATTTTTGCATACGCTTTGATGCGCATTTTAGGATGAAGGACAAAACTACCTCTGAGGCGGAGCTGTGCGATTCTTTTTTAGCAGTATTAAATACATTCCTGATATACCTACCCAGTCCTTTATCATTAGATCGAGAGGGCAGAGCGGCTAAGGAAATTCTTGACGAGAAGATGAAATTGGCGCCTCGCGTGACCAAAAAATATGTCGGTCAAGAGCGCTATGTGGGACTGCTCGCTGCCTTGACGCAAAGACTGTTAGCCTATGAGGGTGAATATAAAGCGCATAAGGAAAAATGTATGGAATTGTTGCTTAGTCATCAGATACCTTCTCCTCTAGCTGCCATGGTATTGTCTTATGCTATGCCCACATAGAGACACATGCGCTTCGAGCCCCAAGTTCACTGTCAAGATAGGTAAACTGTATTTCCTATCCCTCCTTTGGAATCACGTTAGGGATGAAATTTACAGGATAAAAAAGATAAAGAACAAGATGGGAAGGATGAGGAACAGGATAGACCTGTTTTCCACCTCTCCGGGTAACTTATCTTCCAGGTTTGGCTTTCCAATTAACTCAAGATTGTGCTAATAGGAGAGTAATGACATACTTTGAGCCCATTGCACAAACAGGAAAACGGTCTGGATATTATGAGTTTTACTCAAGAAGATTTAATCAATGCGCTTCAAAAAGTTGGTTTAGTTCAAGGAGATGTTGTCCTTATCCACAGTGATTTAAAGGTTTTTGGAATACCTGCGGGTAAAAGCACTCGTGAAAGCATACTTAATTTCTATCTAGAATCCTTGCAGAATGTGCTTGGAATAGACGGGACANNTTTGGAGTCCCCTTTGATGTGGATCATTCTCCCGTTTCAACATCTTTAGGTTCATTCAGTCAATGGATCAACTTGCAGCCCCATCGCCTTAGAAGCTGTAATCCACTACAAAGCATCGCCGCGCTGGGAAAGAATGCACATGCCTTAGTGGGAGGTGATTCTGTATCGGGATACGGAGTGACTTCTCCGTGGCATAAACTGCGCTTACTAAAGGGGAAGATTTTGTTTTTGGGAGCTTCCTTTAACATGCTGACATTTGGTCATTACATTGAGCACCAGTTTGGAGTCCCTCATCTCTATTTTAAGGTATATGCATACCCCATCATTAAAGACGGTAAAGAACTGGCTAGGCAGCCGGTGAGTGCCGTGCGTTATTTAGACTATGGCATTGAATATGATTTAACTGCTTTTCAAAAAATTTTAGAAGAAAAAGGCCTGCTACAGACTGCATATGTCAATGATGTAGCCCTCATGCTCCTCGACGCTGAGTCATTGTTTCAGACAGGTATCGAGTGCCTAGATCAAAATCCCTATTTTTTTCTTAAACATCCGCCTAACTTTGTCGCCGGAAAAATCCCTTTCGATGGTACTACGGGCCTGTCAAGCTA
>PLSG01000570.1 GCA_003164155.1 Parachlamydiaceae bacterium
ACTCATTGACCGAAATTTTTCGCTTTACAGGTGAATTAAGAAAGAGACTTGTTAAAATGTTGTGCTATCGGCTAGGATCTTCCTGAATTTCATGACCCTGACGATCCTAATTCTATAGGAATTCCATTCAAATAAAAAACACAATAATACTATTTATGACTAATTTTATTATCTCATCACAAAACATAAAACTTTTCTCTAATCCGCCTCTGGCACTCACGCCAGCTTCTATATCCCATACTTGCCCTACAACTAAAGAGCCCTTGCCCTTGACTCCTGAACCTTGTCCAAAACCTGAGCTCCCGGCCATTTTTCACTTACTTCACCAATCGATCCAAGGATTTCAAAATGAGGATTCGGTTACTGCTACTTGTATAGATCAGCTAGAGAAAGTGTCTAAAGAGTCCCTTACACAGATGTTTGCTAAACATCAAAATAGCCATTATCCCTGTTTCAAGTTGGCCTGGGTAGCCGAATTCGTCACCGCTCTCTCATATGCGCCGCTCAATGCAGCTTACTGTGCCAAGCTGGCTTGGTCATGGCTAGATCAAAGCCACAGTATAAGTGAAGAGCTTGAGGCTGATGTATGTAAACTGTATCTTAAACCCGCTCTGGCTCCCCTCCTCTTAAACCGGGTGCGCTTGGCAGCTTTCATCGCGCTGGGACAAGCGAAGGAAGTACCTTGCAGCTCTGTAAAAGCCTATCACTTTGGCTCTATGCCTACTAAAAATCCCCTAAGGGAACAATTTGAGTTCATCCATCCAGATGGAATTCACTGTCTGGAACTCCTAGGTTCACGCCCTTTAGATATCGCCAAAGATTTTTTAGGGGGATGGAAAACAAGTAAAAGTCAAAAACATTTTGGCAGTTTTGGAGGTTTTGTAAATGCCTTGGGACTGGAAGATATCCCCGTTGAAAAGCGCAACAAGGCGCACATGGTCAGTCTATGCTTCCACGCATTTAGAACGTGTGAACAGTTTTTTCCAGATAGCTACAGGAAAAATTTCTATACTTATTTAGCCCTTCACAATAGCTCTGCTGAAAAGATGCAGCTAATCAAGCACAAACTCAATCTGATATTATGTGAACCGCAGCTTTCAAAAAACAATATCCAAGCCCTACAGGATTTTGCCTTGTTAGTGTATGAAGAAAAAACCGAGCTAAATCTGCATAAGGCCTATGGCTATTTACACATATTTCTGAGCGAGCCTCTCGCCAAGCCACTGCTTGAGGAAAATCTCATTCAACCGCCTTTCCTTTTTCTCTTGCAATCCACTGCGCTAAAAGCCATACCTTCGGTAGATGAAAGAGCTATAGACTGCCTATATGTTTGCCACAAAAACTATCCCCAGCTCTTTGAAGCCATTTGGAAAAAATCTGCGCACACTCTTGCCATAGCCAAGCTGCTGCAGCGCGTCGTAGCCAACCATAAACTTGAACCCAAACCAGCCTGCCTTAGCTTGAGGTTACTGGCTGAAAAATTTTCCTTTCCTGAAGTCTGTGATCTTTTGGCTTTGCGCCCGCTCATCGCTTCTTTAGTGGAGATACATGCCGCTCAAAGCTATACGGAAGGCTTCTTCCATGCTGCGGTAGCTTTATATTTCCTTTTTACCTCAGGTTACAAGCCAGAGCTTGAAGAGTTACCCAGCCTCATCAAGCTATGCCTTAAGCTAATCACCTTAAGTGGAGCATCCTTTAAGACATTGCCTGATATCTCCCTTAATGCACTCTGCAATGCACTAGCTGATTCTAATTCTAAGCCTTCCATTTATTATGCAGCCACAGCTGGCGAATTCAGTGCATGGGGTGCGATTTTGCTCAGCAATTTGCCAGCAATTATCCCCAATCAAAAAGAATCTATTGTAAACTCAATTACCCATCATCTTCTAACAGAAGTTACTCTACTGACCACTTATGATCGCATATCCGCAAAACAAAGCCAAATCCAAGCACTGCTTTACAGCTTGGCCCATGTAAGAGCTGTCCTCCTGGATGAAGCCAAAATGTCGGAAGAAAGAGAAAAAATTAAATTTTTGGCTGACCACCTAAAAGAAATGACTCAAAGCAAAGCCACATTCAGTTTACTGCAATTGTTCAAAGAAATAGATCCACCGTTTTCAGAAAATCTCCTTTTTGGTTATGTCAAAGCCTCTTGGAACAGCTTGATGGTAGGGCTACCATCAAAAAGTGAATGGGCGATGAAATTGCGCATAATCCAATTTCGCATGCGTCAGTTGCTAAATCCTTCGAAAAAATATCCTTGCGACCTCTATGTACGGCAAATCCACGACAGCCTAAAAAAATTCATACAGCTCTCTGATGTAGAAAATCATGGTGGCTATAAAGAAAAAGTTTTGCGTGTGCTGCTTTACACCCTACCTCTAGTGCTCAAAGATTGCACCTCACAAACTTTTTTTGAAATTTTTCAGCTTTTTCAAACTATCCACGTTCACGATACAACCTGCCTGCCGCACAAAAAATCCGTGGCTAATAGTTTATTAGAGGTACTGGGAAAGACAGCCTTTGTCTTTAGCTTGGAGCAGTTGTCTCGGCTCTACAAAGAATGGAAACCCATAGCCAAAAAACTCAATCTAGACAAAAAAGCACTCTTCGCTTTGCAAGAAAAACTTCTCAGATGCGTTTTAGAAGTAGTGTGTCTGAAAAGCACTGGCATACAGAATCATCAAGAGGCCCGGCTTTACTTTAGTTATGTGGAATCCATAACCCTCACACCCCATTTTCCTCAGCTCAAAAGAGAGGTAGTGGAAGCATTTAGCATACTAATAGAAAATCAAGCGCTTGAAAGCCTAATAGAACAAACCTCTCAAACTGCTTTGGAAGGCATTGGAAAAGTCGCTGTTTTACTATTTCCAGAGCGCGTTCCTGCATCTATAAGTCCGCATTTGCAACGCCTAGCAATGTCCCTCATGCAGTCAAATAAAATCTATATAGAGACATCTTTAATCAACTCTATAGCCTTAATCCTCGATCAAAGCACTCCAAACCACAATCAATTTTTAATTCGCTGTCTAGTGAACACTCTATCCAGTCCAAATTGGGAAAATTTGAGGCCCATGATAAAAAAATTTTCCTCCATCGAAAGCGAAGAAAAATATGCACCGGCTGCCATCCAAAGCCTCAACAATCTACTAAAACAAGACTCTTCGCAACGCTCGCTATGCGTATTTCAGTTCATGACATTTTTGTCACATTACTCACTTGAACTAGCTGAAGAGGCCTTTCCTGTGCTCAAAGGCTCTTTAGAAGAGACTCATCTGGATATGTGTCAGCACGATCTGATCTATAAGCAGATTCAAACCCAAATTCCGCCTAAGATTGAGCGTGCTTATCATGTGTGGAAGGCATTGAAGCCCTCTATTAGCAATCTAGGATATCTGATCAGCGGAAATGCACTTTTGTCTTGTTTTTTAGCCTCTTCAAACCAACATGCCAAAGTTAGCCAAATAGTAGCTGGGCTTTCACATATGCTGGAAGTACAGCAAAAGTCCATCACCACATGGCCGCGCATGCGCAAAAAACACGTTTTTGAAAAACTCATTAATAGCCTATCTTATCTTATCGACACACCCCATCGCCCCTTGGTGGAAAAAGTACGCGCACAGATGGAGCAACAAAAGCTCTTATGCGACGATATGCCCTTGCCTTTGAATCTACTCTGCGATATGGTTTTAAAGGGTTACATCCCTCCTAATACCTGGAAAACAGTAGAAGTTCTCCTGAAAAACAACACCTGGAACAAAAATATTGCGCAGCTCTATTTTGAACTTGCTATGTATTGTCTGGCTGCGCCAGCGAAAAAGAGCTCTATTTACCTACCTCTCATTTTAGAAGAGCTATGTGTACCTGATCATTCCCCTGATGTCTCTATCACTAAGAAAGAAGATCTCCTCGCCAGNNATTTAGTCTGGCACCACATGCACGCGCTATGCCATGAACCTTCTATCTGTATCAGTATGCTTGAAGGCGCTGCGAAATCTGGCGATATTAACCTTTTGAAAGCAATTGATGCAAGTATTGTAGAACAAGAGCTGCTACTCAATAAAAAATTTACTGTTGGGTTTCGCATAAAAGCCTTTTACCATCTCTGCGCCTATTTATCTAAAACAATCCTTCCCCTGACTGTCT
>PLSG01000447.1 GCA_003164155.1 Parachlamydiaceae bacterium
CAGCCAAATCATATTTTTTTAAATTCTTATTTTCATTTACAAAAACAAAAATCTACATTAAATTTACAGACAAATACTCAACAAAACACCTTCTTATGCAAGATTAAAAAAAAGGATTGAAAATCATGGCATCTATAACATCTTATAGAGGAAATCCTGAGATGGCTTCTAAAACAGAAGCGGATGAAAAAGCCATTACTGCTATTGCATGGCATGAAGAGATCGAAGTGCGATCGGTCCGCACAAACCCATCTAATGAGGCTTCGAAAAAGCAAGGTAAAAATTTAATCATGCACATATGGGACGGTCATTTAGAAGAAGTGCAAAAAATTTTAAGCCAAACTCCTGTCTTAGTCGATTTGCTCTTCGGTGGATCACTTGTAAAATCCCCAAATTCTCCAGCAGACACTAAGTTTGAATATATTGAATATTATAGCTTGCAGCACTTAGCCTGCCACAAAAGACATGTAACAATTGCCGCATATATTCACCAATTGCGACCCATGCAAATCTTCACACATACCCCTACCAATAACAGCCCTCTCGATATAATAAGCGATGATACTAGCCAAGAATCGGGGGAATTTTTTTCGACTTTATTGCAAACAGGCCTACTCGATAATTCCCTTTTTACTTCCGATCCCAATATTAGCATTAGCCATGCTTTGGCTTTTTCAGGAAATACGAGACTTTTAGAAGTCATTTTTCAAAGAATATTCACTCCTTTTTCCAATGGCGTTCGCCCTATTATCAACCATAGCCACTCCTTTCCGAAGGCTCTCGTTGACATTATGGTCGATTATCTATCCTATGATGCTTGTATAGAATTACAAGAACGGATTAACTTCACTGCGCGTAAGGTAGGGGATTTATAAGTGTGGATGAATCTCATACACTTTTGAGTGCTGCTAGGTTGTGTGGAGATACGGCCCGCAGAACCACTTTAACAGCTTTTCTTCTCCAAGCAGGCGCCGATCCAGACTCACATGTTGTGATGCTCAGTCCTGAGAATAAAAAGGTGAAAATTTCCGTTCGCTATTTACATGTTATGGCGTGCAGTCAAAATCCCTCTGGCAAATCTTGTGAGAACGAACATATCGAATTTACTCAAATTCTAAAGGCATGTGGTAAAAGCATCCCTAGCCCCACTTCTATATCACCTGATAGGGCTGTTTACATGGATAATCCTACGACACTTACCACAAAAACCAGCAGATGCGTCATTCAATAGCGCGAGGACAAAATAATCAGGAAGAACCTAAAATTTATTCCAAAGAATCTGGTTGGTCACCTCGTGGTGGAACAAGATTTCGGAGTTTTTCACCCGCGTGCCCAACTCTTTAGGGCTTCTGTCGGCCGCGGCTTGCTTGAAGGCGGCGAATTTGTGCTGATTCGTTTTCCCTAGAATTTTGCCGATATAGGCGCTTTGAGAAAAGGCTTTTAAGGCGGCTTGGATATGCGAGGGAAGATATTTAGGGCTGGATTCCTTGGGCAAAGCGGCTTTTTCACCTTCCATCGCCGTGCGCAGCACAGCATAAAGCGCCAAGTAAGGGTTGGCATCCGGGGCTACCGAGCGCACTTCAATGCGCGCTGAGCGCGCATCGCCCGCAGGAATGCGGATCATGGAGCCGCGGTCATGCGCGGAAACTTTAATTTGATTGGGCGCTTCAAAATGGGGATCTAGCCGGCGATAGGCATTGACGCTGGAATTGAACACCAGGCACAGCTCCTCGGCATGGTGAATCAGGCGGGAAATGACCTCCCAAGCTTTTGCCGAAATCCTATCCTGTCCATTTTTGTCATAGAAAAGATTGAGGCCATCTTGAGCCAGCGAAAAATTCACATGCATGCCGCTGCCGTTGATGCCCACAAAAGGCTTGGGCAAAAAGCAAGCCGTCATGCCCATCTTGTAGGCAATCTGCCGGGAGATTAGCTTATACAGCTGAACCTTGTCGGCGGCGCGCGTGACTTCATCATAGGAAAAATTGATTTCGAACTGACTGGGCGCTACCTCAGGGTGGTCTTTTTCGTTTTTAAAACCCATAGCGCGCTGGGCTTCGGCGGTAGCATCGATAAATACCCTTAAGTGATCGGGCGATAGGCAATGAAAATACCCCCCTTGGGAAATCAAGCCGAAGCCAGCGTTTTCCTCAAAATGCTGCTCGGCGTGGATTCCTTTGAGTAAGAAACCCTCGATTTCAGGTGCGGCATAGGCGGTCAAATTTTGTGAGGCTTTGAGCTCTTTGCCATATTGCTGCAAAAGCCCGCGGAAGTCAGATTCATACTGCTCTTTTTCGCGATTCTGGATATTGGCAAACATGGCAACTTTGCCCCCGCCAAAGATATCGCTTGGCAACCACATGAAGCTTGTCCAGTCGATGCTAAAGCGTAAATCGGATTCTTTTTGGGCGCTAAATCCCCTAATAGAGGAACCGTCAAAAGTCAGATTGTCGGCAGATTGCAAAAGAAACTTTTTGTCGTAGTCTAAGGCGTGGAATTTCCCCTCTAGGTCAGTAAAAAATAAGGTGACGGCCTTGATGCGCTTTTCACTTTCCAGGTATTTGCGGTATTCGTCTTCTTGATCTTTGGGGTCAACGGCTTCGCGCATCTCCCTAGCCGACAGGTTCATCTCTTCTAAGGCGCTATAGGGGATTTCCAAGAAATTTTTCAGCGGGGCATTGTGTGCGATCGCCGGCGTGCGAATTCGTTTTAATGGCATAGACCTTCCTAAATGATGAGAGGGTTAAGTCTGCATCTATATCGATTCTAGCTCAATTTGTCAACATTTTAGTTCAACCGGAAATCGGCGATTTTAGGTTGGGCTCAGCTTGGCCGACGGTGAATTTAGTTTAAGCTTCCCAAATGGCAAAGGCCGTGGCATAGCTGTGGCAATGGCTAATGGAGATTAGAATGCGCGGCTGTAAAAACAAGCTGTCGATTTTAGGACTAAGCCGGAGATAGGGCTTTCCTAGGGGATCGTTCAAGATTTCAATGTCTTGCCATCCAATCCCTTCTCGAAATCCCTTGCCAAGCGCTTTTACTACGGCTTCTTTGGCCGAGAACCTGCCGGCAAAGTGCCTCGCGGAGTCTTTATATTTAAGGCAGTAAGCCTGCTCCGCGGGGGTAAATACGCGATCGAGAAAGTGCTGACCGTGATGGTCGATGCTGGATTGAATGCGTTCAATGGCGATAATGTCGTTTCCAATTCCCTTGATCATTTAAAGTGCAAAGTAGCTTTTATGTGCAGCGGCATCGTCTCCGTGGCCAGTGAGGCTGCCCGCAAATTCCTGATAGCCTCCCAAAGGAAGCTCGGCATCCACGGCATTACAAAAGATCATGCGGCCAGAGGCTGTATGCTTCACGGATAACACTTGGGCTTTAATAGTTTCTCCCAAGAAATCCGCTCCGCCATTCACCACGACCATAGTGCCGTCTTCGAGATAGCCGACACCTTGCTTAGCTTCTTTGCCATAGCGTTGGATCTTAATCATGATAAATTCGCCGTTATGCGTAATGGGCTTGAGCGCATTAGACAGAGTGTGGATATTGATGATCCGCAACCCTTCCATGGAAGATTGCTGGATGCGATTCATATCGGCCGTCATGATATTGGCGTCTAAAATCTTGGCAATCCGCGTCAATTTGGTCATCGAATCTTTCACATCGGGAAAATCCGTTTCGACGTAACGCATTTCTAAATGTGGAACTTCTTCAAGTTTTTTTATCACATCCAAACTGCGGCGCGCTTTTTGCTTCAGGGCTTCATCGCTGCTTTCTGCCAGTATATTCAGTTCCTTGAGGATAAATCGGGGAAGAACGAGCGAGCGATCTAAAAGTCCAGAAGTGGCTAAATCGATCAAACGCGAATCGGTGAGAATAGAGCCTTCGATTAAGATGTCTTTTTTAGCGTGGTTCAAAGTCTTGAATTTTACAAAGGGAATGCTGACGTACATGTCTTCTGAAGAGGTAGCGATTAAAACCATTCCCAAATATACCGATAGGGAAAATATCACCGTCTTAATAGTGGTAAGTACTTCAGGTGTCAAACTTAGCGCATTGGCACTCATCAGGCTGCTGAATACCAGCATAATAGCTTCTCCCATCAGATACCCCAGAAAAAGTCCTAATATGGCGGTATTAAAAGCACGCAGACTAAACCGTTTAAAAAGAATTTCAAGAGAAATAAGCACAAGCCCCCAAGCCAGACCGGCAATCACTCCGACCAGCACATTCACAATAGTATATCCGCCATGCAGTGTCGTAGTAGTGTATGCGGTAAGCCACAGAACAGATAGAAGAACAAAAAAAGTGCGGATAAACGGCAATGTTAGAGACATAAGATTTTTCCTAGGTTTAATCGTATGGTACTTAAAGGGCCATAGCTTTCAGAACCGGGGCTTTTGTGAGCCTGCAAGCTATTCGGCAAAGTAAAGGGCATGGTAAGAAGCGATTGTATATGGCAATGTTTTTTTTGTCCATCCATTCCCAATTGGGACGCCCAATTTGCGCTTAAAAAGAACTTTAGAGGACTCTCTCGAATGATAAGAACGTCCGCATGGCGCCAATTTCTGCGGCGATTTTTATCTGAAAAATAAGCCGCCCTATGCTAAAATAATTTTAGGGTCTGGTCAAGCATCACCTGCTCTCCAGGTCCAAGCTATTTTAGCCCAGATCCGTTATATGCGCCGACCATCAGAGCGCATGGAATTTTATCTGTCATTTTGGTAGTATGTTATTTGGATAGATTGTAGTATCCAGTGATGGAAGCTTGAGTTCTTTTTCAAGAGATCTTAACCAGAGGGGTGAACATATGAGCCGCAAAACAAAAGCACTAGAATTTGCTGATGAAACTTACAATATCACCATAACCGGCAGGCATGTTGAAGTTACCGATAGCATGAAAGACTATGCTATGGAGAAAATTTTTAAAATTGAACGCTTTAGCAACCGCATCCTAGATGTGGTGGTCACGATGGATATCCAAAAGATCAATCATATCGTAGACATCGTCATGAAAATCGACCATTTGAAAATTAAGAGCTCAGCTAACAGCACAGATATGTATATGTCTATTGACAGCGCTGTACATAAACTTAAGGAACAACTCCTGCGCTATAAAGATAAGATCCAAGACCATTATATGCGCTCGCCCAAAACCCAAGACATGAATGTCAATGTCTTCCAAAACCCCGTAGCCAGAGGCAGCGACTTAGAAGAAGTCAATGCGGATATCGAAGAGGAATCTAGAAGGCGCCTCGAAGATGGCTTCCGCCCTCACCACATAGTGAAGAGCGAGACGCGTCCCATTAAAAACTTAACCAACGACGAAGCCATTATGAAGCTCGAGCTGTCGGGCGATACCTTCCTCATCTTCCGCTGTGAGGATGACCAAAAAATTAAGGTGATTTACCGCCGCAACGATGGAAACTATGGCATCATCGAGCCCGAATGATTTAACCCTTCAAAAAAAGAGCTTATTCTGCCCAGTGCGCAAGCTGTGGGTGGCCGCTACCCCAGAAGAACAGGTGCGTCAAGCTCTACTTCAAAAAATGACACACGAGGGGGGTTACCCCCTCTCTCAAATCGCCGTAGAAAAAGAAATGCGCCAGATGCCCCATCTGGCGCTCCCACAAGGTACGTCGGCATACGGAAAAATCCCTTCCCGCCGTGCCGATGTGGTATTCTTTGGCAAAGATATTCATCCCCAACATGCGCTCTATCCCTTGCTTGTCATAGAATGCAAAGCCATCAAACTCTCCCAAGCTGTGATCAACCAAGTGGTCGGGTATAATTACTACCTGCAAGCTTATTTCATCGCTGTGGCCAATTCCCAAGAGATCCGCACGGGCTGGCGCGAAAAAGATCTGCCAGACTACCGCTTCGTCCACACCTTGCCTTCCTGCCAGCAGCTCATGCAGGCGGTAAACGACTCCATGACTGGTTAAGCGCTTAATCTCCCGATTTCAAACAAATAATTTGACAAAATTGCGACTTTATACGAATCTCAAAATTGCACGACAAAATCCCATAATCTGTCAAAAGTTCAGGTTATCGACTTTCAAAAGCATCATTTAGGAGGTTCTTTATGAAAAAAGTTTATTTAATGGCCGCTCTTTCATTGGCAGTGGTTGCTTGTGAACGGCAAGATAAACCAGTAAATCCACCACTACCCCCAAGTGGAATTGAACAAAACAATGACAATACGGGCAAAAATGTTCGCGATCGCGATTCCGCCACAAAAACGCCCTTAGATCAAGCAGAAAATGAAACTGACCTGGACATCACGCAAAAAATTCGCCAAAAAGTCATCGCCGATGATACTTTGTCAACCAACGCCAAAAACATCAAAATCGTGACCATCAATGGCGTAGTTACTTTACGTGGTCCTGTGGCAAACAACCAAGAAAAAACTAAAATCGGCAGAAAAGCAAGTTCAGTCCAAGGCGTAACACAAGTAGACAATCTACTTGAAATTGCTCACTGACACTAATTAAATATTTGTTCCTATTATTTACATTTTAAGGAGTCTATATGACAAAAGCAGTTTTTGGCTTAGCCAATAATGAAGATCATGCAAGAAGAATTGTAGATCATTTATTATCGTCTGGATTTTCTAAGGCAGATATTTCCGTGCTTTCTCCTGACCGTAGAAAAGAACACATTACAACTACTGTACAAGGCAATGTGGTCTATCAAGACACCGTTATCGATCGCAGTGCAAAAAAAGGCACACTCGGCACAGAAAAGCACACCAAAGCCCCTGAAGGCGGTGTTACTGGTGCGGCTGCGGGCGGATTGCTCGGTGGATCCTTAGGCTTGCTAGCTGGCATAGGCGCCTTGGCCATTCCAGGCCTAGGACCCTTTATAGCAGCTGGACCAATCATGGCGGCTTTAAGCGGTTCTGCCGTGGGCGGCAGCATGGGCTTGCTAATCGGCGCAATCATCGGCGCTGGTATTCCTGAATTTGAAGCTAAAAAATACGAAGCTGGACTAAAAGCTGGCAGTATTTTGATTAGCTGCCATACAGAAAGCAGTGAAGAGTTGAGCCGCGCCAGTGACATTATGAAAAAAGAAGGCGCCAAAGAAATTTCTACTTCTGCTGAAAAAACACGTAGCCATCGCTAAGCATAGGCGTTCAGGAATGCTCAATTTTAAGCATTCCTGAACATAAAAACGAGGAGAAATTATGAGTAAAATGCTCGGGCTATGGTTGTTGGGAGTGCCGATTTTCATCATCATTTTGTTGAAAATTTTTGGCATTATATAACTAAATACATACTAACTCAAGTTGCTAGTCCTTGTAACCAAAATCCGGAGGAACCGGGATTTTGGTTACAAGGACTAGCAACTGAAAGAAAACTGCCCTAAATTTGTGAATTCGAGCACTTTTTAGTACACTAAACTGCGAGATTCAGTCTCTTTTCGCCACCATTTTTCAATTGCTAGTCACCATTTTCTGAATTTGGTTCCTCCGAATTCAGAAAATGGTGACTAGCAACTTGCGTTATTAAGGTGAACAAGGCCCTTTTCTCTACCCAACATAGAAATAAGGTGATTCACCCTTGAAAGGGTACTAATCTTGAAAAAATTTAGAATCATCCAAGGTAAAGGCGAGCCCCTCGCTGCTGATTTTGCTTAAAGAATTTTGCATGGCTTTTATATTGGCGGCTAATTCTTTTCTTTGCTCGGGTGGAACGTCACTTTCAAAAGCTTGTGCTTCCGCTATAATCGAAGAAAGACTGCGTAAGTTATTTTCTTTTATTACTATATACTGTCCCGATATTCCATATTTGAGTTCTATAAACTTATAAAACGGTTGGCTGAGAGGATATAAAGCATCTCGCAGACCGATTACTGTAGGTTTTGTAGCTAGGGCTATATAGAGTTTGGCTGCCCGCACCCTTTCTAGCATGGCATTAAAGGCTGCAGGGAGAAACTTTTTAAAACAAGCGCTGCGGATTTGATTTTCTTTAGCCTTTATAGCAAATCTTATGCGCTCAGTAAATTCCTTAGCAGGCTCGCCTATTTTTGAGCTAATCCCATAGCTTTCGCCTATCTTATCTCTATCTTCTTTACCAGCATTTTTCAAGGCACTTTCATCATTTTGTAACGCTTTAAATTCTTTTAAAACTTCCTCGAATGCCTGATCTGACATTACTAAATTGGCGGCTTGATGCTGAGCTATGACATTTTTTTCATCCCAACCCCGTATCGTAGCCAGCAAAGCTGGGTCTAAAGGCCTTGCGGCCGCGGGGTGATCTAGCAAAGCTGAACGCATAGGCACATAGAAGTTATCATTTATGCTTAGATAGGGTTGAGGCGGTGCATAACGCGCAAAATCTATACATTGCACCCTCCCCTCTTTGAGTTTATATTGATCGTAATGTGAATCTAGTGAGCAGTATATCAAATCAAGCACGCCTTGCTTCTGAATACTCGCCATTTCTACCTGAGGATGTGCAATTTCGGCTTTTAAACTGGCAATTTCAGCTTCTTTTTTCAAGATAGCAGGTGCAGTAAGTTCGGCTTTAATTTTTCCACTACCTTCCCCTCCCGATAATTTTAAAGCAGCTTCTTGTCTTCTGCTCAGTTTTTCCAATTCACCTTTTAGCTCCTCTTCAAGCATTTTGAGAGCCTTTTTGCTTTTTTCCAGATCGTCTGGCGAACGCACAAGAAATGCCTCTAATTTCTGTAGTTTTTTTGCTGCCGCTGTAAGCTTGTTGTTTGCCTCGTCGGTCAACCTGCGCTTTTCGGCCTTTAACGTTTTTAGCTGCGTTGTGTCTGCAGGCTCCCTGACAGGCTTGTTTTCAATTTGTTGAATTTTTGCTAGGTATTTATTTTCAATGTTTTCGGCTTCCTCAATTAGCTTTTGATAATTTTGTTTCGCGGCATTGTATTCGCTTATGCGAGCTAGGGGAAAATCAGCTAATATCTCAGATGTAATTCCTTCCACATCTTTTTTTCCGGAAGAGGAAGACGCTTCAAGTTTATAGTTTTGCTTCAAAGCTAAAGCACTGTCTAAGCCTAGAATAGCTGTGGATTGCATTGCAAGTAATTCGCGATCATTCTCCATACCTGTTTTAAAAGCAAAGCCAGGAGTGAGTTGAAAAACGGCAGTATTGCCTAAAATTTTCAGCGTCTCGTCTTTGATTTTATGTATATGGCTAAAGGCCAAGATATCTTTTTCCGCTAAAAACTGCGGAACATTTTTAAGCGCAGGGCTTAAATCATGAAAAATTCCAAGTTTGACTAATTGCTCCTTAGAAAGCATGCCGCTTTTAGAATCCCCTATCAAAAAACCATTTAGAAGCTTTAAAGATCGGTTAATTTTAGTTAATTCACTTATATTAAAAGAAGTTTGCAAACCTTGGGGTTTGCTAGTGATGAGATCATAAATAAAATGGCGTTTTAAACGCAAAGCAGACAATATATCTTCAGACTTGTAAAAAACATTTAGGCCTTCGATGTTTTTTTTGTATTGATCCATCGTCAGCGGAAGCTCTTTTTGGATTAAAGCCATGCCCTGACTAATAAAGTTTATAGCCGAAGGTTTGACTTGGATCGCTAAATTGCCTTTTTTAAGAAGCTCTAGCATAGCTTCAAAGCGCGGAAGATCAGCCATTTTAGCTCTCTCATGCTGGTTATCCAAATTTATAACTTCTTGTAATAATGCGCTCTGGGGCTTATCTGAATGCTTTACTTGCTCCAAAAAAACCACTAAAATGTTTCTAATCTTAGCGGGAGTATATTGATTTACTGTCACAGGTTTATCTCGCAACATTTGCAATAAATGCGCCTCAATTTTTTCTTTTGGATATAAAACAGGCGCCTTTAAAATCCTTACGTAATTTTTGGAAGATCTAGGAGCTTCCATGTCAAATTGATCGCCCGAGGCTTTTTTTAAGAGGCGTAAATTGCGTTGATGCGTAATTTTTTGCAGCTCAGCTTCCAGCCTGGGGGCTGGCATTTTCACTCTTGAGCTTTCCAAAAGAGAAGGCGTGGATGGAGGCGAAGACACCGAAATGGAAGGAGGTAGCGGTAAGGAAGGATGCATTCCTGGGGATTTAGGGGATACTGAGGATTGAGGAGATATAGGAGGGTGTATTGTTGAATTAAAATCCGACTTAGGAGGAATCATACAGGCCCCCTTTTTTATAACACAGTTGCCTCTTTATTTTATCACACTCCCCATTTATATGAATTTAAAACAAGATATATTAATAAAATTACTTTTTTTTTAGCAATCTCATGCTAGGC
>PLSG01000509.1 GCA_003164155.1 Parachlamydiaceae bacterium
GCTTTGGGAGTGTAATAGCTACCCGATTCCTTCCGCTCACTTCCCCTGGCACTCTCATCCTCGCCGCCCAGAAAGTAAAAACTATAGGTAGAGAGCTCAACCACAGGCGTCAGTTCCAACAGGCTCTCATAGATAGAACCCAATTCCTCGGTGTCCATGTCGCGAAAGTTGACGCGGACTAGCGAAGAGGCAGTGCGATAAAAGGTGAGTGAGCGAATGGCCGACAGGAGGTTGTGATTATCGATTATGGCTGCATCGAGATGCTGGCACTGATCTGATTTAAAAAGACCTCCCAGAGGAGGCAGACCCAGGGCCTTTTCTCCACATCTCAACCCCCGAAATACAATTTGAAGGCCATGCCACAGATCGGCGTACGAGTCGTACTCGCTGCGCTGCAGGGCACGGTCTCTTAGGCCTTGCAAAGCATAGCCTTCTTTATAACGACTTCTAGCATCCTCCTCGACTGACCCGGCATGCAGCAGCCCGCGTTCCTCAATAGAACAAATGAAGAGAAAGCGATACATGAGCTTTAACAGCTCGTTGAAGAACTTCTGAGCATTGATCGCATTGGTTTCAAAGGCCTCGCGAAATTTTCTATTCGCGGGGTTTTTCAAGAAACCGTTGCCCAGTTGCCTANNTTTTTCATGCAGCCGCTGCCCTGTTTCATGGGAACTCAAGGCCCACGCATCCAAAATGGTGGTGCCGTCATCTTTGTGCACTATCCTGAAACGGCTGGCATGGCAAAGCAGCCAGAAGGTGCGAAAATCTGAAAATAGATCGCGGTCTTCTGCTAAGGTCTGCAGGTCTACCTCCAAGAACGCCGGCCGCGAAAGACGACAGTTATCTCGCAATAGGCGTAGAGAACATCCGCTAAGCACCAGACCCCACCCTTTGCCTTTCACATTGAGATATTCTTGCAGCAGGGAAAATGGCGAGCGCCGCCCCTTGAACAGCGTCGGATTTCTCTGACATTCATCCAAAGAAGTGGATGCAGAGCTCACTAAAATGGGAAGGGTATTAGCACAAGCCCCAAAGTTAACAGGATAGGACCGCCCATCCATGCACTGGGAGTCGCAGGCGCACAAATCATCAAAATCCAAGACCTTGATTAAAAGATTGCGAGTCCATTTCAGGCAGTCCCCGTCCTGCAAATAAATCCGCCAGAGCTCCTTGAAAAGCGTGTATTTGCGTTCCAGAACAGTGGAAAACATGTCATTGCCTGCCAAGCCATAGTCGGAAAAGGTTTGAAAGGTTGCCTGGCATCTGGCTATTTCTTGGGTATAGGAGGCTAATAGAATGTCTCCGCATATTTTCAAGGCCTTAAAGTCCTGTACTTCTTCTGCTCTTTTCATGGCTGGCTTTCTTTTAATTGATTAGAACTGTATAGCTGGAACTAATACCGACAGGCTTAAAAGGTCAAAACCCGCCGGCTGGATGGCACAACTCCACGCACGCGCTCGTCTCGCCACCTGGCTGGCACTGCGTACGCGTTCATGATCGCATTTCAGCACTTCCGCCCTCTCTTTACAAATGGCGTGCAAGGTGTCATGCATTTTTTGGTAGAGATCCAATCCTTCCTGAACGCTGCTTTGGCGGCGCTCCGGTGGAATATTCTTGTGGGGAGGGATTTTCCAGAGCCCTCTAGCCTCATCTTCACATAGAAGGCGCAAACCCGTCATTGCCGTATGCTCTAAGGTCAAGATTTCCTCGACCACCATGGTCTTATTGATCCGCTTCCGTCCCTGGATGGCGTATTCGGTTGATAAGGAGTGGCGGAGGCGTAGGAGGAAAAGAGTGGTGAGCTCTTTGACTTCTGTCGTGAACAGCGCGCTGGAGCGTGCGGCAAGTTCTGGCCGGTCGACACACAAGGAACACTCCGCGAGATACTCCGCCAAAGCTAAAACGACAGGGTGTGAGCGGTGCAGATGCTCGATGCCGCCGCCACAATTATCCGAGAAAGACAGAGGCAATTTCTCCCCATAACCAAAAGCCTCAAGACTCTCCTTGAGGGCTTTAGGGAGATAGCTGACCGGAAGCCAGTAGCCATAGGAAGCTTTTTCAAGTGGAGCCCCCAATCGATAGCAAACCTCCTGAACAAATAGCCTTACATCGTTTTCGTCACCGATTAGGTTGTTCATTTTATGCCATTCGGCGATAACCTCAGTCGGGCGCAGCCAGGATTGGGAGTAAAGGGTGCGCGCAGCATGTGCTGCAGCCTTGGTATCTTCCTTGAATTTTGAGGAGATCACGCTAGCATCCCCAAAGTCCCACTCTAATTGGATCTCCTTTTTCACAGGCTTTATCGCAGTCCCCACCACGGTTTCGAGAATCAGTCCGGCCAATGCCCTCTGATCAACCGGAATAGGGATAGACACCCCAAGTTCCCTTTGTATGCTCCCAATCTTGCGGTGAATCACTTGCAACACGGTTTGGTTGACCGGATTATTTTCGCCATAAATGGTAGCCGCACGCACCACCTTGACCTTTTGCCCATAGCGGTCAACGCGCCCTTCCCTCTGTTCTAGACGACAGGGGTTCCACGGAAGGTCATAGTGGATGATAGCATCAAAGGCATGCTGCAGGTTTACCCCTTCGCTCAAACAATCCGTTGAGATAAGCACACGTGGAGAGGCCTTCAGAGCGCTTTCAAATTGGTCAATCACCAGACGCCGTTCATCCGGGGAAAGCCGGCCGGAGACCCAGCGGATGTTCGCGCCAAAAGACTTCAAGGCCTTTTGCAATTGCGCATAGAGGTATTCAGCCGTGCTGACATAGCGGCAGAAGATGACCGGATTTACCCCCTCAGCTAGCCACTCCTTCAGGAGCTTGATCAAGACAGCCAGTTTGGGATCGCTTTTGGGGCTATGCATCTCCAGCAACTGTTGTTCCAAGGCTGAAATAAGAAGTTCATAAGGGCTGTCAGCGCCCCTAAGTAAAGGCTCTATGTCCGAAAGTACTTCCTCGGTATCGGGGTCTTCATCGACCAGGCAACCCATGGTTTCAGGATCCTCCAAGGATGATAGTGAATCTTGAGCGTGCATATTTGCCTTGCGATTGCGTAGCGCGGCGAGGACCGCGGCAGGACTGCTCGAGGCACAGCGCAGCAGACCTAAAGCCGTCCAATGATGCATAATTGAGAAGTCTAAAGCAGCTTTGCCCTGACCCAACGGTTTTTCACGCGTGCTTTCATGCATAGATTTTTCTACGTAGTCCTTTAAATCCAAAAAGAACCGCTGGAAATCTCCAGCTATTTTGTAGCCCAGTTCAAGACTTTTTTTGCACGGAAAAGAAGCCCCGTCTTTCCATTCCTCAATGTCTGCACGCCGCCGCTGCACCAGGTGGCGAGCCAATTTCTCCCGCAAGGCATCGCGTTGCGCCCCTTTTTCCAGTGACTGCAGCTGACGAAAACTGTCGTCTAAAAGACCCAGCAGATTGTAGAAGGCTTCTTCATCTCCGCTATGGGGAGTGGCAGTCAATAGGATAAGATGGCGCTGCGGATCTTTACATAACGCCTGCAGAAGGCGGAAGCGTTGATGGCGCTGGCTATGCGCGCCTCCCACACAACAATGGGCCTCTTCCACAATGACCAAGGGTGGACATGTCCGAACAAACTCATCGCGATGGCGGTCCCCCTTGATATAGTCCAATGAGACAATGGTATAGGGATAGACCTCAAATAGCGATTTCCCTGCTGGGAGGCCCCTTTCCAGCCCCTTTACAGTGGTCGGCTTCACCACTTCCGCATCAATTAAAAACTTATCCTTAAGCTCCTGCTTCCACTGCTCGCATAAGTGAGGGGGACTGATCACACTAAAAGAATCAATTTCGCCCCGATCCAAGAGTTCCCGTGCAATAAGCGAAGCCTCTATCGTTTTGCCTATGCCTACATCATCGGCAATCAGCAGACGAACCACCTCATGTGTCAAAGCCATCATCAAGGGTACAAGTTGATAGGCCCGCGGACGTACATGCAAGTGGGCAAAGCTGCGGAAAGGACCTGCGCCTACGCGCAAGCGCAGACGGCAGGCATCGCGCAGCAACAAACCAGACAAGTGTGAACCGCTCTTGGAAGCGTCTGGAAGAGGAAATGAGGCCGGAACGGGCGGCGGATTTTCCAAGGGAATATAGACTAGACGAGAGTTGACCGCAGAGCCGGCTAAGGGTCTGATGCGCAGGGAGTGCTCTTCTGGCTGAGAAAGCACTATCCATTCGCGCCCACGCAGTTGAATTAGGTTGCCTGGCTGAAACTGGGTGATGTTATCTTGCCGCGTGTTCACTTTCCAAATACCTCAGTATGTTTTTCAAAAATAGATCCCCACGTCCGCTTATCGACGCCAAACCGCAGCACGATACAACCTCCGGCCTGCAGCCTCTTTGTGATGGCCTCATCCTTGGCTTTTTGTATGGGGAGATGATGATCTGGTCCGTCCACGTATATGACGGCTTGTACATCCGAATATGCAAAATCAGGACGGGTTTGAAATTGAGCCAAAAGAGGCTGTTCTCTGTCTGGCAACCTAAGACCAAGCACTTGCACTTCATGCAACCAAGTTTTTTCCAAAGACGACTGAGAGCCGCTCTCAAGTTTCTCTAGATGTTGTTGTTGATGCTGTCCATGCGCACCTTTGTGGATGGAGGCTTTAGTCAAGCGGCAAAGAAACTCCAGCACTTGCGAATTGCGCCGGTCTATGGCAGGATGATCCATCTGGTTGCCATAGCTGAGGATGCAGCGATAGCATGCTGCTTCGCACTCCAAAAGGCTGTCAGTTAGCTTAGCAGGTACCACAGGGAGGCTATTGTCCCAATTATAGTGACATATGGACAGCGCGGTGCGGGCTAAGGCGTGTATGGCAGTTGGTTCATTTATAATGCGCGACAGTATCCCCGCTCCCCCTTCGGCAGCCTCATAGAACATAAAGCTATTCCGATTTTGCGCATCGGGCAGAGGTTCGACCGCTAGCTCTGAGCTTTCAAGCTGATAGGTCACTTCTATTGATCGCTTCAGAACGTGCTGCAAGGTAACCAATGCATTTGGATCGGTAATACCATGTGGATTGATGATCAGGGTGTTTTTATTGTCCTCGACAAAGGGGGTAACACGCCGCACCTCCGAAGAAGTTTCGACATCTCCGTCCTGCTCTTCAGGGCTTTGATTATCCTTTGCCCAGCTACCTGTTTTGGCATCTATGTTAAAGCCATACAAGCTCTTGTTAGTTCTTCGGCGCCATCCCAAATTGATTTTCCAAAGACGCGTGGCCGCACCGTATTCCATCTCCAGCAGCACACCCTCTTCATCGCTAACCTTTGCCGGGGTAGATCTGCGGCCCTGGTCATTGGCAGGTTGACGCCAGGTGGTAACCGTGTCATAACCGAGACGCTGTCTTTCTTCCTCGTCGGAGGTTATTTTTTGTCTGCGCCGAGTTATGACGCGTTCGACGCGCAGAAGGGCAGTTAAGCCGGCACCGGTGAGAGGAGCATTGCATCTTTCACAGTGGTCAAATTTGAAGGCCTCTCTGTCGTGCGAATAACCACAGGCCGAACACAGTTTGGCCTGGGCAAGAGGCATGTGGGAGGCGGCTTCTGGTTTGTCTGAAGAACAGCTAATCGGCAAGTTTACGCGCACCACGCTATAGGTACTTCCCTCGTGATAGATGAGAGCATGCGGGCCAAATTCTGACAAGCCGATGAAACGCGGCCTAGCCAGGAAAGTATCTCGTCCAATCCCTTTACGGCGCGCAGGAATATATGCCAACAAGGGGAGGCGTGGGAAGTTATAGCCCGGAATGAATCCCTCAGAAGCCAGGTACCGATAGGTATAGAAGTCACCCTTCACGTCTTTCAAGAGTTCCAGGTGGCTTTCCATCTCACTGCGTCGCGCTTTTAGCTGATCCGTCACCTTGCTGTCGCGCGATATCCGAATTTTATCGTTCAGCTCTGCCACCTGTTGGCTGGTGGCTCTATGCATCTCTCGCCATCTATCTAACTTGCGTTCCAGCTGTTCATAGGCGCCTTGTATGGTGCGCTCTAGCCATCCATTTTGATACCAAGGGGCTACCACGGAGGTCAATTCTGGCTCAACAGATCGCATCACTTCGCTGGCTCTTTCACCTGCCCGCTTGCGTGCCACTGATTTTACCAAACCAATCTGGAGGTCATTGATGATAGGTAGCTTTTCTGACTGCTCAAGATCCACCAAATCTTTGACTGAATCGCCGAGGCATGTTCCGGTCTCAGCTAGCCAAATGGCGTGTATATGACTTTTAACTAGATCCTCATTGGCTAAATCCATTGTCGGAACGGTGACAACTCCAGAAACCATGCGGCTTGGCTCCTGGAAGAAGTATTGGTCGTGCAGTGAACGCGCGGCACAATAGGTAATGATCAATGCTGGCTGCCCACTTCGACCCGCACGACCACTGCGCTGTGCATAGTTAGCCGGTGTGGGTGGAACGTTTCTTAGGAGGACGACATTGAGCGTTGAGATATCAACCCCCAATTCCATGGTGGGGGAACAGTAAAGTACAGACAGTTTTCCCTCACGAAAGTCTTTTTCCCTTTGGACACGCGTATCCGCAAACACTTGAGCGGTGTGTTCACGCGATTCAACGCGATGCAGGATACTGGATGAATCTTTATAGCTCAGGGCAACACGCAGGTATAAATCCCTAAAGAATTGATTTACGTCTTTAGCTTGCGTTGCGTCGCCAGCATAGACCCACCTTAATGCTGCGGCAACAATAAAATAGCCATGTATCTTTTCTTTGCTTTTCTCTAAGGGTACTTCTTCGAGAAACCCATAGCTACAAAGGCTTTTCAGCATAGGGATCAAAAGACGAATATACAATTCCGCCGAAGTTTCTTTTTTGCTTTCC
The DNA here is from genome assembly GCA_003164155.1 of Parachlamydiaceae bacterium. Lineage (GTDB taxonomy): Bacteria > Chlamydiota > Chlamydiia > Chlamydiales > Parachlamydiaceae > BOG-1457. Next base: position 6,873 of record PLSG01000509.1, read on the forward strand.
TCTTTGTTTTCCCTTTTAAAACGATCAGGCCCTAGCACGCTCTTTATCTTTTGAAGCATCCGCCGGCCAAATCTTGAACGCGAGGAAAGAAACTCCAACTTATTTGTGGAGTCTAAAGTCTTCTCCTTTGATAAGGGGACCATCAATCTATGAGGAGTCAAGTTTTCACCCTCTGAAAGGCCCCAGCGGTCTGTCAAATGCTGATAGCTATTATTGCGGATTGAATCCTGGTGGTCAGGATCGAGGTACTCAGACTTAATGCATAGAGATTTTCGCAAGGTGTCAAGGAGTTCTGTGGCAATTTCACAACGCATTTCAACGGAAATTTCCAACCACTCCACAGCCTTGCTCCAATGCTCTAAGTCTTGGCAGCAGTCTTTTAGATTCTCATACTCGATGCGCAGCAGCCCCAGTTGCTCAAGGTTAGGATTTGTGATTCGCCAGCCCTTTTCCAGATCCATAAATAATCGGTAACCTAACACCTTTTGGAGTGCCTGCTCTGCCCTTTTAAGGGCATGACCTTTTAGCTCCGTGGCAGAAGCATAGTCAGATAACTCAAGTTTCATGACATCAAAAGTGGCTTTGGCAATTTCCTCATGACTTAAACCTTGACTCCGTTGCAACAGCGCTGCAAGCAAAGCGGAGCGTGTCATAAGGATATGCACAAAGTCGTTAAAATGCCCTGACTGCAACGATGCGTCCTGGCGATTGTCCGTAAATGAAAGCAGTTTTTTAGCTTTTTCAGGAAGGTGACACTGTTCACTCAGCAGATACTCTAAGACAGCTAACGTAAGTGTGGTTGTGGCAGAACTTCGGCCTTCGTTGCTTAGGGTTGACAGCTTTCCCAAGTCGCTTCTGCGCGATCCATCGTAATCCTTACGACAATCTGGATTGAGGCATAGCCTAAAAGGGGTGGGCACATACCATACTGGCAGACCTTCGGCAGATACACAACCGCTGGGATTCAACCGATAGTCAAGGGGTTTGTATGCTTGAAGATGGTATTTTAGTTGAGGAACCTTGGGGCCGAAGTCTATCCACTCATCTGGATAGTTATTGAGGTCTTCTGGATCAAAACGACGTTCAAAATCCGGCATAAGAAAGCCGGCCGCTCCTTCAGACAAATCGTTTCTTTTTCTTTCGGTAAGTTCGCGTGGTTGAAAACCGATGATTTCTTTATTGCGTTCGCAAGACCAAACTGGATAGTACTCTTGACCACAATGCAGGCAAAAACAGAGATTGAAGAGGCGTTTTTCGCGCTCTTGCGGCTTATACTGCTGCCCTTCCACAGTCAAATAGCGCTCACCGGGTTTCTCCAAAGTGGAATAGATATTTCCAGCCCCAGAGATAAATTGATGGAGTCTAAAAGCAAAGGGAGTACGACCTGTCTCTGGATCTTTCACTGAGTGAATAGCCAAGAGAAACTGGTTTAAGGCTTTGCCACATTCCTCGGTATTCAGCAAAGTTTCCTTAGACAGCCGATCGCTGGCTTCTTTAAGCGTCAGAGGACGTTGAATTCGATGATAATATCCCGGCCGCTTGGCTTCTTCTTCGATTCCCATATTGGATTCCATCCAAACTGCCAAAGGATGGCGTTGAAGCTCAGCAAAACTAATGTTCGCTGACAGCCCAGATTTTATCGCTTGAACAAGCTGACTGTTACTGGGTATGCCTTCAAATAAAGTTACGCGCTTCAGGTCTTCCTGAATAATATTGCTGTCAAGCACATTCACGCCGAACAAACGCGAAGCAAAGTTGGCAACCACAACTCCTCTATCCGATTGGCTACCTTCACTAGACATGGTAGCTGAAGTACCGATGCATAAGATTTCCAAAGACTGTCGCTGACGCAAACGTCGCAGCAGAAGCGCGACATCGGCACCTTGTCTGCCTCGGTAGGTATGCAATTCGTCCAGGACAATGAAACGTAGATTGGATGCAGCTGAAAGCAGAGTCTGATCGACCACCTTCTGTCGCGTCAGCATGTACTCCAACATCACAAAGTTGGTGAGAAGGATATCGGGAGGATTAGATCTTAGTTTCTCTCGATCTTTGTCGTCTTCTTGTCCAGTATATCGGCCGAAAGTTATAGAAGTGTTTTTGTCATCGAGGAATTTCTTAAGTTCTTCTAGCTGGCTGTTACACAAAGCGTTCATAGGATAAACCACAATCGCCGTAATGCCACGATGATGGGGATCTTCCTTTTTGCGGCGAAGGACTTCGTTTACCAATGGAATGAAATAGCACAGTGATTTTCCAGAACCAGTTCCCGTCGTAAGGACATAATGCTGGCCACGGTTTGCAGCGCGGATGGCCTTTTCTTGGTGAACATAAAGATGAATGGGTTTAGAAATGGCTTCATTTGAGGCTGTAGCAGTGAAAATGCGCAGGCATTCAGAGTGAAGCAGTCCTTCCTTAACTAATTCATCAAGAGCACAACCATCTTTGAAAGAGGGATTTAGCTGCACAAGTGGGGCTGGCCAATAACGCCCCTCGGCATATTGGACTTCAGCTTTTGAACGAATATCCGGAGCCTTAATTTTGCAAAAGCTTCGCGAAAAGGTGCTATAACCCTGAATAATCCTATCTCTAAGTGCAAAGACGTCCATTTAACTTGCCATTTACGGTTTATGATACACAAATACCCAAAAATCATACAAAAACAGCAAATAAACAACAAGTCTAACTATTTACTACCAACAACATAAATATTTAATAACAGCAAAGAATATTTAAATACTGTTTCATAGAAATAACTATCTTCTACAGTCTCATCATGCTCAGCTGCACTTTCTTGGTTGACATTATGTAAGGTATCTTGGATTCTCGTATAAAAATTCATAAGAGCCATGCATGCCCCCTGCTACAACCCCTGACATTGACAGCCCTATTGAGGCTACGCCCCTTAAAATGCCATCTTCGCATTTGCCTCACTCTTTTTGGCAAAATGCCCTGCATCGCCTCAAGCGCGACAAAGCCGCACTATGCGGCCTAGCCCTCTTGGCTTTGATTTGCGCGGCGGCCTGCTTGGGGCCTTATCTATCCGGTCAAACGTACTTTGAAACGCATCTGCCGATGAAAAATCAAGCCCCATCGGCCCAATTTTGGTTTGGGACGGACGATCTGGGACGCGATATATTTACCAGGGTATGGTATGGAGCGCGCATCTCTTTATTTGTAGGGTTTTCCGCGGCTCTGCTAGATCTACTCATAGGAGTACTATGGGGAGGCTTTGCGGGCCTTTTAGGTGGACGAATCGATGAGCTGATGATGCGCGGCGCCGACCTGCTCTTTGGACTCCCCTACTTGTTGATTGTAATCCTTTTGATGGTCGTATGGGGATCGGGACTTTTCCCCATAATCGTCGCCATGAGCGTGCTGGGATGGATCCCCATGGCGCGCATCATGCGCGGACAAGTCATGCAGCTCAAGCAGCGCGAATACGTACAAGCCGCCCAGGCCTTGGGCGCCGGCCTTCCACGCATTTTATTTCGGCATATTCTGCCAAACGCCCTCGGGCCCCTGATAGTCACTTTAACCTTGACGATTCCTTCGGCCATCTTTACCGAAGCATTTTTAAGCTTTCTCGGATTGGGAGTGCAGGCTCCAATCGCCAGCTGGGGCACTATGGCCAGCGATGGCGTGGCCGCCATGCAATACTATCCATGGCGTTTGTTTTTCCCGGCCTTCTTCATCAGCACCACCATCTTGGCCTTTAACCTCATTGGAGACAGCTTGCGCGATGCGCTAGACCCAAGAACCCGCCAAGCTTCGGTATAGTAACCCAAGTTGCTAGTCCATATGGCCTAGCAAATGCAGGTAAACAGCCCCAAATTTGTGAACTCAAACACTTTTTTACTAACCAAGCGGCAGAATTCAGCATCTTTTCGGCATTACCTTTTCAATTCCAACTTACGTTAATAAACTGTGGCCTTATTCACCTTTTCGGTCAAAATTTTGGCTACTGCAACCGTTTCTTCTATCCTCCCCATCTTTTCCTATCCTATCTATCNNTTCTTCTATCCTCCCCATCTTTTCCATTCTGTAAAATTTTCAGGATAGAAAGGATAGGAGAGATGGCTACTCATTATGCCGAAAGTTATCCCTGGGATGGTGAACACGGCCGGGTAAAGCTTAACCCAATTTTTCCAGTGGAACGGAGGCTTTTGTCCCAATTCCCTGAAGGATGTTCACTAAAGTTTAGACTAAGAATCATAAAGGCTATTCCCAGCTTATTACATGAAGGCCATGTTTGCCCAAGTCATAGATATAGTGCTAATTTTAACACGGATAAAAAGCGACACACTAGCTTTATCGTTACATTCAATCAGAAGTCTTTCTGTTTTAACAGATACATCGGTTATTAGTTTATCATCTTCAAGTAAACAGTAAAATGGAGATTCATCAGCTGCTGGTGGTACTTTGGGGAATTGTTCGATATGAACTGGAGCACTTAATGCGTCAAATAATGTTTTAAGCCGGTTATCGATATCCCCTCCATTGCCAACGATATTGCCAGGAGTATCTTTCCAAAGCATCGTTATATCCAATTTGGCTACAGTATGCCAATTGCTCAATACTATTGGAGCAAAACAATATCCCCCTTTTTCTTTTATAGCCACTAAAGATTTTTCATTTTCAGGAGGGCTTTTAGCAAATTCTAGGTTCCAATACTTATTTGTGATCTCCTCGGAAAACGGTCTAAATTCAAAAAGATTTTTCAATTGCTTATGAAAAGCCTGCCTTATTTTATGTTTTTCATCAGGTCCGGCGTTAGATTTTAGTTTTCCATGATATTGTAAATAAAACTCCATTTTCACCTCATCTTTATAATGATTTAAAATTGGGGTCAGGCCTCCCAGTATCACAGTTTGGGAATATGCCATGAGCAACTGTGCTACTAAGAGCCTTACCCCATTTTNNGCAGCCTGAGCCCACGTTTTCTATCTTTTTTTTTGCTTTGTACCATCCTTTGCATTACTCAGAGCACTTCCCGAAACCTTTTTCACAATTTTACTGCTTTCTTCACTTTTTAAAAGTTTACTGGATAAGGTGGCAGCAGCCTTACCTGTTTTTACACCGTTGTTTGCCATATTAGCTCCTTTATAATTTCATCTTCAACAAGTTAGCACATCAGCTAACTAACTGCTAAGATAGCGTTTTATGCATTCCTCGTCAATTTTTTTTATCAAATTTCGAAAAAAAGATGAAATTATTTTTATATGACAATAAATTACTTTAAACTATTTGTAAATATGTCCTTACACTTCTTATGAAATTGGCCGGATCCTGCAATTCATGCGAGTTGTTTTAAAGGGGCAGGATCCTTTGACTTTGATTATATTTCTTGTCGATACCTTTAAAAAAAGGCAAGATAAGCTTCCTGAATGACTAGTGTGATATTGTGAGGCATGACCCCGGTTTCTCCAGAGATTTTGCATGCTCAGAAATTTAGGAATTGCATATAATGAGCACGACTTTTCACCAACTTAAAAATAAATTTAAGGTTTTTATGAATCAAGATCCCCTAGTGTTACCTGAAGACAGGTTTGATTTTATAAACTGTCAACCTTGTTTTGATTGCATGACTGAATTTGCTACATCGCCCTCTTTGGTTCTGCTGTCTCATCATTTAAGAGAAGGAACATGTGAGTTGTCATGCAAAAATGGACACAAAACCATAGTCTGCCTGCAAAATTTTAATTTCGAAATCCATTTCCAAATTGGTGCTCTCGCATTCATTGATGGCTACTATGCTGAGTCTACATTTGCTTTTGCGAAAGCCTTAGAGAGGGCTTACGAATTTTGCATAAAATTATTTAGCCTGGAAGATTCTTCATCACATGGATTTGAAACAGCGTGGAAGTCTATAAAAAAATCCTCAGAACGCCAATTAGGAGTTTTCATTTTTTTATATCTAAAAAGATTCAAGGAGTGTCCTTTGATTTTTCCCGATCAAAAACTCACTTCGTCTACCAAATGCAGCGAATTTAGAAATAATGTAATTCACGAAGGTTACTTGCCGTCCAAAGACGAGGCTTTTGCATACGGAAAAATGGTTTTTGAATACATCCGTGGATTGATTGTAAAATTACAAAAAGAAGATAAGGAGAAAATTCAACAACTTACTGGTATGCACTTACAAAATCTTGCAAATAAAAATAAAACCCTAAACCCCACGACTATGGGAGGTGGAGCAATACTTTCATTAGTTCGCAGCGATATAGAAGAAGTTTCATTTGAGCGCGAAATTGAAAATCTTAAGCAAAGGAATATTAAAAAAATGAGATGCGAACACGAATAGCAGAGTGTGCGGCGACGAAATAAGCGACGCAGGTTGTTCCTTAAAAGTCTTTCGACTGAATACAGATACCCGCCACCCCTGGAGCTCTGAGAAGCTGCCCCGCGTGTCTTATTTATGGCATGTAGTGGGCACCGCCGACATTGTCCTTTTTGCCAGTAGATTCTGGGTGCAGTGGTGATGTGCCAAAAAGCACAAGTTCAGCTACATGGGCAAGGTTTTCTGGTGGCTCAGTCTCAATGGCTCTATCTTGTTTTTAGTGAAAGGGGCCAGATCCTGCGATTCACGCGATTCACAACAAGTCTTCGATTAACGCATTTGCCTAAATATTCATATTTTATTTCAACAAGATTTAGATGAATGTACCCGAATAAGTCTTTGCACAAATCGCAAGACCTGGCCCCTTTCACACGGCATGGAATGTCAAGCTATGCGCAACAGCGGTACTATGAGGCCGTTTCGATTTGTCTACAGCGCTAAAAGTTTCCCATTCCATAGCCGTTGATGTAGTGCGGAACGCAGGTCGAAGAGG
>PLSG01000330.1 GCA_003164155.1 Parachlamydiaceae bacterium
GGAACATGAACAGTATGATCGAGCCATTGGCAACACCATCTGTAAAAAGTCCACCAGCGGCAATTCCCAGACATCGGTTGCTCCCCCCACTTACTGAGGCCGATGTGAAAATCTTAAACTCCTCTAGCTTTGTGCATATCATGCGTGAATCGTCTACGTCACTGAGTAGGACGCTTCCCTTAAGCCCCCTCCCACCATCAGGATACTTTTTAAATCCCTCAGGATTAGACATCGCGGTGCATAGAGTACACTTACAGAGAGTGCTGCCTTTAAAATCTGCATTCAAAAAAAAGACCAGCTCAAAAGTGTCTGAACACTTTAAAGCAAGGGTCCATATTCCTGAGGCCACCCAGGCTATTTCTGAAGCTGAAATTGAACATGTGCGCGTCACTTTGATCAAGCGCGCTGAGATGGCCATTCTAACCCTTGAGCAAAAACTACGACTGCTTAGAGGAGTGTACCAGAAAGATGCACTCGACAGTGAAGAAGGTTTGAAAAGAGTTAGGCAGATTTATATGAAAGTGGTAAGTGATGAATTTAAAAACATTGCCTCTGAAATAGAGATAACCCCTGAATTTGAAGGGCAATGCGTACAGATAAGCGCGGCGGTTGAAAATTACCCCTTAGAAAGCATAAGCCAAATCGAGAGCAAAGAGAAAAAGGAGTATAGTGATTTTAAGACAATCCAAAAAGAGTTTGCCGCCTGGTTTTCTACGCATACAGCCACGGCCGTGGCACAAGTTGCTCTGCGTTATAAATTCAGACCCCAAAGCAGTTCTATCGAGATACCAGGCAGAGAGTCGGAAGAAGTCAGCTCCAAAAGGGAGCATGCCCAAGCCGAGAGGCTAACTAAGCAACAACTTCGAGAAGAATTCGAGAAAACGTTCGCCTCCCAATTTGCTTCCATATTGGCCAGCAAGAGTTTGGGACTGGAATCCAAAGGGGCCCCTTACAAGCAGCTCATCCGGGCAACGCTAGGTCAGAGTTATTCCGTTTTATGTGCCAACTTGCAAAAAGCTGCCGACAATGCCAAATCCCAGGAGAAGGAAGCTGATAAATCAAAACTCCCCTTTAAAAAACCAAGAGATGCAGTAAAAGTGAAATTTGCGGCAAAACAAAGAGAAGAAAATATAAATATAGATCCTCAAGGAGGGAAAGACGGAGAGATTTTCATTGAAGCTCAGATGGAGGCAATTTTAAAAAGCGTGGACAAAAAAATGTCTGCCTGGAAAAAAGAAAGTAAAACTAAAGAGGAAGTGGAAATTTTAGCGCGGCGCCAAATAAGTGAAGAGTTTGAAAAAAACATAGCCTTAAACATGTCAAAGGTAATATATCCCCCTATCTAGGGTGATAAATTGAAAAGGAAAAAGTGCTCTTATTTTTCAGCATATCCACCGTATCCACACAGTTATACCAGAGGAATTGGACTTTACATATTCCTCTTTGTGTCATGTGTTTTTGCGTTTTCAGTCCAGCGATATCCCTAAATTCACTGAACGCAAGCGTGAACAAAGCCCATTTTAACTTAACATTTTTTATCTTGCAAAATTCCAGGGAAATTTATACCATCTCTATGTGTTTTATTGTAAATATGTGAATTTAAATTATCTTAAGAGGTTTGTATGGGAGTGTTAGTAGGAAAGATGGCACCGGAATTCTCGGCAAAAGCGGTGATTCGGGATAAGATTGTAGAGAACTTTTCACTGTCCCTGTTTAGAGGCCAAAATGTTGTGCTATTTTTTTATCCGCTCGATTTTACTTTTGTTTGTCCTACAGAATTACATGCTTTCCAAGAAAAAGCAGAGGAATTTCGAAAAAGAGACACCCAAATTGTGGGAAGTTCTGTCGATAGCTGCTATTCTCATCACGCTTGGTTGGCAACCCCTAAGAACAAAGGTGGCATTCAAGGTGTGGAATATCCCATTATCGCTGATCTCAACAAAGAGATTGCCCGCGCTTATGATGTTTTGATACCCCATGAGGGCATTGCTTATCGTGGACTATTTCTCATCGATAAAAACGGGATGGTGAGGCATCAAGTAGTGAATGATTTACCTCTTGGAAGATCTGTCGATGAGGCCTTGCGGATATTAGATGCTTTAATTTACTTTGAGCAACATGGAGAAGTGTGCCCGGCAAATTGGCAGAATGGAAAAAAAAGCTTAAAGCCGAATCGTGAAGGTATAGAACAATACTTTACTGAATTCAAAAACTAAAGCATCTCTAAATCTAGTGCTTTTTCCAATACTAGTACACTGTAAGCATTAAAATTNNAAGCATCCTATTCTTCACCCCCGAATGGGGGTGGGGGCATGTAGCCCAGGGCAAGCGAAGCGCAGCCCTGGGAAATTAAAATAAATATTGCACCCCTGAAAGGGGTGCGGGCTGCATTTGCAGGAAGTCTATGAAATGATATAGGGGTATATATAGCAAATGTGTTAAAAACTTTGCTTAATATAACACAGCCCGTACCCCATTTCAGGGGTACAATATCCCTCATAGCCTTCCCAGGGCTGCGCTTCGCTTGCCCTGGGCTACATGCCCCCCCCCGTTCGGGGGTGAATACCAGATTTGTGTGATTTTTTTGAATGAAAAATCATCCAAAATTAACACCCCACCCCCATGCGGGGGTGAAAAATAGGACGCTTTCGCCCTCAATTTTGAGGCTTACAGCGTACTAGTAGACTGTCGTCACGGCTTTTTCTGAGGCAACTGCATTTTTTACTACTTCGTTGTCTTCCACGTCTTCATCGCCTTCAAGGCCATCATCGCCGCTGAAATCCAAGACAGTGGGTGCTAATTCTTTGGCGTCAGCTTCTTGTTCTGCTGCAAAAGCCATTTCTTCTGCTGTCAAAGAAGGTGGTGGAAGTTCAGGTGTAGTGGGAGGAGGGACTATCATGGGCCTAGCTGGTGTGCCAGCAATAAAGCTCTCGGAGGGGGCATTTGTCACTGAGATTCTTGTAGCAACTGAGCTTTGTCGCGTCGACGTTATGATGCTGGGCGGCTTAAGGGGGATCTTGCCCTTCAATTGGTTCATAAGATTTTGTACGCTTTCTTTTGGAAATACTCTTTCCACCAGAGCTGGCTGTTTTGCAGGTCTTTGAGCGTGGGGAGTACTAGTGGGCAGGAAGAGTAACTGCTCTAGAGTACTTGTATGGCTTTTGGCACTCTTAGCAGCGGTAGCTATAGCCAGATCGTGCAAGGTTTGTTTACGCTGTTTCTCAACAAAAGCTTGGGTATCCCGCATGTTTTTACGTTGTGCGTTGATATAGTCCGGGGTGGGGGGGCCAGGAGATGTCCATAGATCTTTTTTATAGGCAGGTAGATCTTTTAGAGAGGCAGGCTTTTTCTTTGAGTTAAATTTGCACGTCGTGGCGGAATTGATAGCGCTTAAATCTTCGCCTAAGAGAGTGAAAATCTTCATTTTATTCAAAAAAAATTGCGGACTGATTTTTTTCGAGGGATCGCGTGATTTTAAGGCTTGGTTGGCGGCTATGCGGGCGGCTAAGTTTTCTTCGAACAGCTTTTCGACTTGCAATGTGCGGTCTACCACAGTAAATAAACGCTTTTCAGCCAGATAGTCTGTAGCCGCTGCAATTGATTTTAAGGCCAATTTTGTTATCACCAAGCTGGAGATAGCAAATCTAAAAGATTGGCGCAGGCATTCTTTAATAGATTTCCATTGGCACATAGCCTTCAGTTCTTTGGTCATATAGGCAGAACTAAATGTGCTGCACAGGCTTATGCGCAGTCTGGAGATGGCGCTGAGTAAGCAGCTAAAACTATCATGGCGATTAGCTGAGGACAAAGTGTTTATTAAGCGATAACGCGCATTGATATAGTCGCTATGTGTTGTTTCCAGTCGCAGAAGTGAGCACATGACTTCACTTGTATGCTGCTTTTGTATTACACCTGGTTGAAAGCCCATGAGTTACTCCTAATTAAAAATTTCAAAATATTGCACGCGAGTGTAAACTTTTTAATGATATGTTGCAATATGTAGAAAATATTTATTTTTCTTTATTGATTTCTTTGAGTCTTAGATTTGGGTGGTTGGGCGGCATGCTTAAAGCCATGTAAAACTTAGGCTTAACAAATTAGCCGCAAGCAAAAGAAAGAATGTGTTTTTTGGCCTCATTCACCTTTTCGGTCAAAGTTTCCGCTGCTGTAACCGTTTCTTTTATCTNNCCATCCTGTAAAATTTTAAGGATGGGTATGCCAGGAAAAGATGGAAGAAATGGTGGCTACACACTGACCGAAAGTTTTCGCTGTACAGGTGAACACAGCCTGTTTTTTTGTGTTCTTTGCGTTCTTTTGCGGCTAATTTGTTAAGTACGAGGGTTATCTATATGAGGCAGTCGCTTTATTTTTGGCAATGCAGGCAAAAGTGCGTGCCGCGCTGCGCGAGGGTGATTTTTTGGATGGGGGCTTGACAGCGAGGGCAAAGCAGACCATCGCGCCGGAAAACATTCAGCTGGTGTTGATTTCCACCTCGCCGTCCGCTCACGCTGAAGTAATTGGCATTTTTCGATCCCAAGCTTGTGCCCATGTGGGCAATTCCGCCATGCAGCACTTTGGGAATAGCGGTGTGCAAAGCTTTTATTTCTTGGAAGGAAAGAGATTGGGCAGCTCTTTTGGGATGTATCTTAGCCTCCCATAAGGCTTCGTCTACATAGATGTTTCCCAAGCCGGCAATGTATTTCTGGTTTAGCAAAAAAGGTTTGATTTGCGTAGCATGGCTCTGGAGAAGGTCTTTTAGAGCAGTTAGCGTAAAGGCCTTTGAAAGGGGTTCTAGGCCAAGCGAGGCCAGTTTCTCGGTCGGGTCAACCACTAAATCCCATTTGCCAAATTTGCGCTGATCTTCATAGCGCAAAAAGCGCCCATCATTTAATTCCAGCTGCACTCTTTCATGTGCACGGGGCTCTAGCGGCGGGCGGCTGAGTGTAAACTTGCCTGTCATGCGCAAATGCACCAGCAAAGTGTGGGTAGATAAAGTGAAAACCAGATATTTACCTCTGCGGGAAATGCTCTGAATGGTCTGGTGCACAATCTGCTGGCAAAAATCTTCGACCGCGTGCGTGGCAATAGTTCTTGGCCAAAAGACACGCACGGCGTTAATTTTCTTACCTACTATATCGCTACTTTGCAGTTCTGTGAGGATGGTCTCCACTTCAGGCAATTCTGGCATGCTGCTGCATTCTCCGCTTAGGTTTTGCTGGCGACGAGACTTGAAATCCATGCGGCTTTTTGAGTCTGCTCGATGGCTTCAGCTAAAAGGCCATCTTTTTGCTCAGCAACGCTCTTTTTGGCTGGCGAGAGCCGCGCTTGCGTCTCTAAAGCCTCTAAGGCCTGCTTGAAATCTTTATCGGTTTTAAATTTATCATGCAAGTACTGTCCACAAGACAAGATGCTGGAGACAGGAAATAATCCATAGGAGGCTAATCCCGTGAGCAGGGGCGCAGCCGCTGGAGGACATAGCGCGGTCAAAGCGCAAATGGCCAATATGGATGAAGCTACCAATCCAATTAGGGTTGCTGCCATCTGCACTTTCCCAGAAGATATTTTGGTGGTGACTCTACCCTTTAGGGTATCCATGGTCTTTTGCAGAACTTTTGCTCCTTCCGCGGTATTTTTGTTGGCATTGGCTGCTTGGGAAATTTTGACGATTTGCGTCCGCAGCTTATCTCCGGGCATGCCGAAGTGTTTGGATAATAAGGCATCTTTCTTTTTTAGGGCAGCACTGACTTCTGCGTCGCTAGGCGTTGACTTGCCTTCGACGCCTTTTTCGGGAACGACTAGGAAATTCAAGGCTGAGACATAAGATTGTATGTTGTCCACATCGCTTTTCGACAAAACCCCTTTCAACGAGGCTAAATAGAGGGTGTTTTCGCGCTGAGCCCGCACATCCAAGGTCAGAGAAGCTAGGGAAAAAACGGTGCCTACGTAGCCTAAAGTATTTATGGCCAATTGCGTGGGAGGGGACATGGGGGTGAAGACTCCCATGGTGCTCATTATAGAAGCTGTGCCTTCCGACACGCTGCCTATATTTGACAAGAGCTCCAAGGCAGTTTTATCATTCAGATTTTGCTTTACGCCCTTAATAGAGGAAAATAAAGACTGTACTTTTTCCACTAGTGTAAAGTGGGTAACTGTTTTAAAGCGGGCGATATGTATGAAAATTTTCTTGTCGCCTTTTAAAGCGGAAGCCGCGGTCTTGATTAAACTTAAAAAGAGATTGTAGACGCGCAGAGCTGGTCTAAAATATTCGGCAGATTTCTCGCGTATAGTTTTAAAACTTTTTGTGGTATGCACGGAAAATGTAGGTGAGTGAGCCACGGGCATTAAGGGAACCCCGCATGGACTGAAAGCTTGAACCATAAATTAGACCTCCGCAATTGATTTTATTATTAATTTACAAGTCAATTATAACATAATTGCGGATAGGATGCAATATTAATGCGGGTGGGTCATCAATTGGCCGCAAAAGAACACAAAGAACCAGCGATTCCCGCTGAGCATTTTTTGCGAGCA
>PLSG01000016.1 GCA_003164155.1 Parachlamydiaceae bacterium
CGCCGACTTTAAGCGGCCGGGTTTCGAGCCCTTCCTCAGCGCCTATCGTCAGTACCCCCTTCAAAGCAGCCCCTCCAGAAACCGAGGATGAAAGGAAGGCGCAGGCAAGTGCACCTTCAGTGAAATCTAAATCCAAATCGATTGAAACAAGCCCTTTCTTTCACGATATAGGACGTGAAGAAGCTGAAAAGCTCCTGAAAGCACGAGGTCAATGGCTTGTGAGAAGAAGTTCAGATGGAGGGTTTGCGTTAAGCATAAAGTTAGAAAAAGAGCCGTTTGATGTAATCCATACAAAGATCCCTGCCATACCTAAAGATGGAGCAAAGCTAACCTACGAAGAACCCAAACTTATGCCATATGGCATGGCAGTGATTGTACATGAAATTAAAATGGATTTTAGCAAAGGCATCAGGTAAGTGTTCAGATACCCACTCAGGAGTAATCGAGGGGTATCTGAGATAATTTTACTTGCTTGAAGGTCAGGCAGCCTTGGGCCTTGCTTACCAAAAAGACCGCGAAAGCGGCTGGGCTTCCAATTTATTGAAGCCCTCTTAGGCTTGCCTGGCTTCTTTGAGGATTTTGAGCGCGCGTTCCTGCCCTTTTTGGCAATCCCTGATCATTGCACGGGCCATGTGTTGAAGAAAAGAGCGTTTCAATTCCGGACATTTGACAAAGGCTTCGCCTACATTGCTAGCCATGAGTTCATTTTCATTCATGGAAAAATTGGGGGCAACATTGCCCTCTACGGGTGTGCTCTGCATAGCTGCGCCACTGCCGGCCAAGGGTTCAATATTAATAGACATGCCATCTCCTATGGATTAAATTTAGGTATACTGCCTTCTTATAGTATGCGCCTTCCACATAAAGATCACATAAATTTCCAGAATAGGTGTTGAATTTTTTTATCTGGTTCAAAGCGAGCCGCATGTGGGTAACAGATTTCCATAGCGGTGGTAGTCAATGCTTAGGCTAAATTCTCGTAAGTAATGCAGCAATTCCACGCGGCCGTTGGCTAAGACTTCAGATGAGAGCACCGAGCATCCCTTCTGACCAAGCGAAAATTCCAGGGCCTGCGAAGCAGGGCTCAGCAACCTGACCCTCTTGACTTTGTGCAAAGCCAAGCGCCGCAGGAATTTCTCTTCGGATTCCTCCACCTGGTGAATATGCGGCACATTCCCCAAAATCTGCCGTAAAGCTAGCCGAAGACTTAAACTGCTTTCGACACTTACTTCCAGGTGCGCACCGCAAGTCAAAGCGGCAGCTATTGAGCGCAGCACATCGATCTCGGCATCGGAATTTTGCAAGCGCAAAACCATCTTCTCGCGGGGGACATAGCGCAATATGTTGAACTGGCCGAGGACCTCGGAAGGAGCTTGATCTTGGCTGAAATAGTGCTGCCAACAAAAGGCATAATTGCCCAAACTACACTCCCACAAGGCATGCTGGGCAGCATTCCAGTTCAAGCGGCTGACTTGTGCATTCAGCAGGGCCACGTTTTTATTGGGGAGGGCCAACTCTTCTGGCAAAGACCTCTGCTTAGCCCGCATCAACTGGATCAGATAGTTGGGTCCACCCGCTTTGGCTCCAGGGCCAAAGCTGCTTTCCTTGCAGCCGCCAAAGGGCTGCCTTTGGACTATCGCCCCGGTGATTCCCCGATTGATGTACCCATTTCCCGTTTTGATGTGCTTGATCCAGTAGTGTTGCTCCCTTTCATCCAAGGTATGTATACCTGAAGTTAAACCATAAGGCGTGCTATTTGCCAGCTTGACGGCATGCGGCAGGTTGTAGGCGCGCATGAGACCTAAAACCGGGCCAAAAAGCTCCGTTTGATGTGTAAAGCTGCCTTCTGCGACTCCTAGCTTTATGCCAGGGCTCCACAAATGGGAGTTAGCCGGGTGTGGTTTGGGCTGCAACAGCCATTTTTCACCTGGCTCCAACTTGGTCAACGCGCGCTGCAAAATGGAATTGGGGGAATTAATCAGCGGATTGATGCACGTAGAAAAATCCCAGGCTACACCTACTTTTAAACTGGCGGCGGCATCGGCCAACTGCTGCATAAAGTGGGGATCGTCATAGACTTCCGCTTCGCAGATAGCTATGCTGCAAGCACTGCATTTCTGTCCCGAGTGACCAAAAGCTGACTGCACCAGGTTTTTGATGGCCAAGTCCCGATCCGCCATAGCAGTAATGATCAGGGCATTTTTGCCACCCGTTTCGCCTATGAGGTCCAGTCCAGGCCGCAGTTTAAGAAAATACTTGGCGGTAGCGGTAGCTCCGGTCAATATCACGGTAGAGATGCGCGGATTTTGAACCAGCCATGTAACTGTAGGCTCATCCAGGCAGTTAAAAAATTGCAACACCTCCGGACTTACGCCGGCCTCCCAAAAGGCCTGAACCAACGTCCAGCCCACTAGTACAGCTTCAGGGGCTGGCTTGAAAATTACGCTGTTGCCGCCGGCTAAAGCCGCCAAGATTCCCCCTGCAGGGATAGAGCAAGGAAAATTCCAGGGGGGAGCTACCAAGACCACTCCTTTGGAATGCCATTCGAGATCGCCAAGCGAAGCCCACAGCAGTAAATTGAGGCTGTAGTATTCAGCCATATCTATAGCTTCGGACACTTCCACATCGCCTTCAAAGATAGTTTTACCAGTATCTGCGATCATAGCGCCGATCAGCGCTCCTCTCCTTTGGCGCAGCTTTTGCGCTACATTAACTAGCAAGGCAGAGCGCTCCTCAAACGAACTGTCTCTGTATTGCAAATGTGCTTGAAATGCCGTATCAAGGGCGGCTTCAGCCTGTTTTTGATCGCCCAAGGCATAGCGGTAAAGAATGGCCTCCGGATAGGAAGGATCTCGTCCAATTCCGTGCGCTAATTCTATTTCTTTTCCTTCGGGCGTAGTGAGAGAAGCTGTCACTGGGCATTGAAAGCCTGCGCCCAACTGCGGGTCACCCCCCTTATCCATTTGGCAATGACTCAGGGGGATGAACGGATATGTTTGCTTTTTTAAATCCAAGATTATCCTCTCGGCCCATTGGCGGTTGTGCGGCAAGCTCCAATCCGTCTCGGGTTNNAAAAGGTGTAGCTCTATCTTGTTCACAAGCAGGCTGCAGACGATTTTGCTGGCGACGAGGGGCCGCGCTATCCTTCTGAGCCTCTAGGCAAGCGGCTGAAAAAAGTTCAGCCTGCGCCCGCCAAGCCGCCGACCCTGGAGCCATTGTCAGAATCTGCCTTAAAAAATCTTGAGGGGCTGTATTTTCATCCAGCCGCCTGACCAGATAAGCTATGGCATACTGAAACTCAGTGCGCCCAGCCACTGGGCAATACAGCAGCATATCGCCAGACAGCGCCTGTACAACGCGTCTGATGTGGTCAGCCATGCCTTCGAGCATCTCAAAGGCGACAAATTTTTCTACGCGGTTTTCTCCTCTCAATAGCAACGCATAGGCTATATCAAATAAATTGTGGCTGGCAACTCCCAAGTACACGGCCTGAGCATGCTCTGGCAGACATCCATATGCGAGCATGCGTTTGAAGTTGGCATCCACTTCGCTTTTACTGCCATAAGGCGCCAGCTCCCAGCCATGCAAAGCCGCTTCGACTTTCTCCATAGCTAAAGGGGCTCCTTTGACAATGCGCAATTTTATGGGAGCCCCCCCTTTGGCTATGCGCTGGGCGGCCCATTGAGTCAACTGCTGCTGCACCGCATGCGATTCGGGCAGATAACTTTGCAACACAATTCCCCCCGAATAGCCTATAAATTCTTCTTCGTCGAGAACTCGTTGGAAAAGAGCTACGGTCATATGCAAATCGCGGTACTCCTCCATGTCTATATTGACAAATTTGGCGACCTCTAGACCGTCGTGGCGCAGATATTTATGTGCTTGAGCTGTGCGATAAAGCAGCCTTAAGCTTTTGCTTAAGATGGTCAAGCTATCTTCCCAGGCCAAAAGATTTATTTGGCTGAAAATAGTCGATATTTTAACCGAGATGTATTCTACCTCGGGATTTTTCAAGTCATTGAGATAAACTTGAAGGCGGTAGGCAGCTTCGGCTTGGCCTAATATAGCTTCCCCTAAATGATTGAGGTTGATGCGCACGCCTTCTTTCTTCCGGCGCCGTATATGCTTTGACAAAGCCGCGGATTCTCCCGGCAAAATAACCGCCGACGCCTCCTGGCGAAACATGTGCTTGACCAAAGGCACGCACACGCCAGAAAAGGCCTTGCCGCATGTGCGGAAGAAAAGGAGCTGCATTTTTCCAAATGTCGACAGAAATCGCGGAATCCCGAACTTGCGCAATAAGTAGATAATTTGGTCGGCAACGCGTTGGTGATTGCGGCTGCGAAAGCCTTGATCTGCCAGGCATATGGTAAATGCCTTGCCATGCGCATCGTTAATCATGCCAAAGAGCTGAGCCTGCCTAGCAGCCTCTTGGCTGGTTTGGATAGCGCGGGCTTCAGCTAACATGCACGCCGCCAAGTCTATGGCTTTGGCGCAGCGCTCGTCCACAGATAGATTAACACCTCTGGCCGCCTGTATGATATTTCGAGCTTCTAATAAACGAGAGCTTTCATGTGCCATAGTTTGAGCCTCAATTTTAAGTTCATATCTTTTTCTCAATTTTAGCTCCACGGGCTTAAAGGGGCAAGGCAATGGCGAATTCAACATATTGGCCAGGCGCTGTATGAAAACTCAGCGATCCGCCGTGCTTATCCACAATGATATTATGGCAAATGGCCAGGCCCAATCCCGTGCCCAGCTGGGTAGGCTTGGTGGTGAAAAAAGGGGTAAAGATCTTGGGTATGTCGCCAGGCGAGATTCCCATGCCATTATCCCATATGAGGATTTCGAAGAATTCGCCTCTTTGCCTTGTGGTAATGCGGATGATGGGTGAAAAATCATCCCCAAGCTCTTTTTTTTTCAGCGCTAAAGCATAATGAGAATTGTTGAGCATAACCAACAATACGCGCATGATCTGATCCGGTACAGCTAGCACTTTGCAACCTGCCGCCCCAAATGAGCGTTCCAGGGCCACATCTAAAAACGGAACTTGTGCATCCATCCCACCAACAAAAACTCCGATAGCTTCCTCAATGATTTTGAGCATGTCGACCAAAAGGGCTTTGCCCTGCATGCCAGAGGAAAACACCCGCATTTTTTCGACAATCATATCAATGCGTTGCCCATGCCTAAATATGGTCTCCAAATTATTTTTCAAAGTCATGAGATCCTGGCTGTGCGCCTGTT
>PLSG01000340.1 GCA_003164155.1 Parachlamydiaceae bacterium
GCTAATAGCATGACCGGGCCGTACTATCTCTTTTTGGGATTTTCCAAAGGGGAGATCGCCACCGTCAACAAAATGCTTGGTGTGGGCGCCACGATTAGCGGAACTCTGCTGGTCGGCCTTTTGCCGCGGTACATGGAAAAAATTGTGCCTTTGATACTATTGGGAATGCTGCAGCCATTGGCTTGGCTATTGCATTATTATATGCATGCTCAAGGGCACAACCTCAATTGGCTGTATGCCGTGACGCTGCTCGATCACTTTAGCAGTGGTGTGACTATTACTATCTTCATTGCCTTTTTGTGGCGCATCTGCCGCAGTCGTTTTGCCTCTTCAAAATATACCTTTCTCTGGGCAGTCTTCGGCGTAAAAAAAGCCTTTTTGGCTTTTATGGGAGGGTGGTTAGTCAAAAGCCTAGGTTGGGAATCCCTCTACCTTTCGACTACTGTCCTTTCTCTCATAAGCCTGTTTTCCTTATACCTCATCGCCAAACCCTTTTCAACGCCTGAAACCCTAGCACAGCAACCCACATAAAGAACTCGTACAGCCCTCATGGCCCAGCCAAGAACTTTTCTTAAATATATTGCTTTTAATCGCCACCAAAAGTATAAAAGGGACTTTTGCGGTTCATGTGCCCAATTGCCGAAATCCCCCTCCTGCGGAAGCCGCAACATAGGCGGTGAGCAAGGCCCGGATTTCTCCATTTAGGCACTAAAAAAAGGTCCTATTTTGAAACACACTCGTGCTCTGTCAAGCTTAAAATAAGGGCTTTGGCGCGGCCAACCCCTCTCATTTTAAGCTCGACAAAGTACCAGTTGAGATGAGGTATGTTATGGCTAAGAAAGTTACAGCTTTTTGCGTGTGCTCTTTGATGTTTTGCAGTGCCACGGTGTGTGCAGCTGAAGGCAATCGCACGACTCCGCTTTCTAAAATAATGGGCAGCTCTGCCGTGAGCGCCTTACAGCTTTCCAACTGCCCTTGCGGCGGAGAAGATGAAGATGATTGCTCCTGCATCTCGGAAGAAGAAAAAATATTGGGCTGCGGCTGCGATGGAAGGAAAAAAAAGAAGCATAATTAGAAAAGCAATATCGGAGAGTACATTGTAAGCTGTAACTGTTCAGATCCCCCCGAGGGAACCTGAGGAATCTGAACAGTTACATTGCGCCCTATAGACAGACCTATCAAATCTAAGGAAAATATGTACATTAAAAAAGTTTCTTTTTTTGCGGCATGTCTTTTATTGCAACATGTGATGGCCTTTGCTTCAACGGGCACTGAGCCCTATGAATCGGTTCAATCCGGAAGCAATAATTCCCAAAATAGCGCCGTAAGCACCCAGTGTGCGTGTGGATGCGGCTGTACCGCACATTGCGATTGCGGTTGCCAAGCAAATAAAGCATGCGACTGTGGATATTATAAAAGATAAAGTCAAAATATTCTTGCCCAGCTCCTTAACTTCTTTTTTCTATGTAAAAGGATAGGTGGAACTTGAACGCGTATTTGAAACTATGCTGGTTGTTTGTAGGTGTTTTGTTGTCAGTGGGCTTCACTGATAAAGTATGTGCCGTCAATTTAGGAGAGACTGATTGTGATGAGGAGTGTTGCTGGGATAACGCTCCGCGTAACTCAAGAAGCGGAGTTTGGCTGCCCGAGGGAGCTTCGCTTTTCCCTCCTTTTTTGGCAGATCCCCATCGCGTATGCCCTTCAACGGGTTGGCGCTTTGACGATCGCATCTTCGACGTCAATACCATCGATGTTTCGTATGCCGACAACGTGCCAATTTATCGCTGGTTTAACGTAGGAGCTCGCGGGTCACTTTTGCAATTAGAACTAGAAGGTGCTTTGTGGGCTCTTTTTGAACCTACTTTAGAATCTTCTCCTTTAGTCAATGCTGACTACTATGTGGGGGGGGTGCTCACCTATGCTTACCGAAATTGGTCATTTAGGCTGCGCGGCTTCCATATATCATCTCACCTAGGGGATGAATTCTTGCTCAACATGCAAATTGAGCAGCCCGAATTTAAGCGCCTTAACCCCAGTGCAGAATATATCGACTTGGCCGGGGCTTATGTATGGAATGAAGATGTGCGCCTCTATGCGGGCATAGGATGTGTCGTCCACGACGATAAATCTTTTCCATGGAAAGGCTTTTACTCATTGTGTGGCTTCGAGCATTACTTGCCTTTCTTTCGCTTTTATGATGATTGTGATAGAATCGGCGGCAGCCCTTTCCAAGCTTTGCACCTGCACTTTCAAACTACCAATAGCTTCAGTCCCGATCTTACCTATGTTTTGGGTTATGAGCTCTGTAAATTTTGCGGCCTAGCCCGGGCTTTGCGCTTTTTTGGAGAATATCACAACGGTTTTTCGGTGGAAGGTCAGTTTGCCAAAACGCGCACTCGCTACTATGCTTTGCGCTTTTCCTATGGATTCTAACTAAGTCTCTGGATTTTCCGTTTATTGGCTCTTTCGAAAGGCTGCCTTTTTTTGGGCAGCTTTTTGATCAAAATGGGCAAGCTGGCTATCTATTTGGCAGTTTATAGATTCTAAAACTTCCAGATGTTCAATAATTTTGTTGATCTTCTCCTCCATATGCGCTACATCCTCTCGTTTAAAAAAGGATAATGAGAAGTCGTTAATCTTGGTGAGTAGCTCCTCTTTGCTTTGGGAGTCTGAATCTTCAGAAGTGTCTTGTTCGAGGACAATATGCCTAAAGGCTTTTTGGATGAGCTCTTCGGCGGCTTGTTGATTTTTACTTTCGAATTCGCTATCGTTTTCCACAAGCGATTTAAACTCTACCAAGGTTAGACGCGTTTTGACGAAATCGTCTTTGTAGAAAATCTTATTATCATCGATTTTTTCGATATATATGGCTTCGTTAAGATGATCCTTGATGATTCTAAGCTCACAGGCGAGCGAGGCCTTGCCTAATATATGCATATAGATAACCCCCACTTACTTATTACAACACACTAAAACATTAGACATCTAATTTAATTATATTTATATGTATTTTTACTGTAAATAGTTTTATTTTATCGCGTAATAAAATAGAAAACCCAGATTCTTACTAATCTTTTGGTAAGGTAGGGGGGCTTTGACTTAATGGCTACTTTTTTGTCCCATCTTTTTAATCCTCTCCAGCCTGTGAAAAAATTTTACAAGATAGAAATGATAGGAGAAGATGAGAAAGATAATGAAGATGGCTACTTATGAGTTAGTAGCTGTAGCCTATCTCAAAAGTAGCCATTAAAGACTGCCAGGTGGCGTCAAAACCACGCTCAAAATTAGCTGAACTTTGGCTGATATCTTCAAAGCCATTGATGGTTCGCCACCGTTTGTATTTAAAACCGGCTCCTACATACCAGCAGGCATTTAGATCCCAATAGCCCTCAACGTATGCAACATTGGCCCAGGCGTTTCTTGAACGCTGTTCATCGGNNGCGGTCGCCGACCTGGTGTCCTTCCAAGATCCATTGTTCAAACCAAGTGCCCCAATGATATTCATAACCGGCATTCACCGTGATTGCCTCGCCAAGGTAGGTGGCGTCGACGCCAAACCATGGTCCTTGCCAATCCATTCTATATTTCAGCCCTTTAATGACTTTGAGAGGTTCACCAGCGGTGTGCCTGCTGCTTACCATGAGCTTTAGGTAGCTATAGGACAATCCTAGAACAGGTCCCACTTTGAAGTACGAGGTGATGGGATAAAGATAGCCGAACCCAATCGAGAGATCAGCCGTATTTCCAGTGGGGATTTTGCCAGAGGCGTCAATCAGAGGAGAGTTTGCATTGCCTTTGTTCTGTCTATATGTGCCCTGGTTGATCCATCCATAGTCGCCCTCGAGCCGTCCCATCCAATTATATGCAGTAAACCTGCCTTTAAGCCCTGCCTGCCAAGAGGTGGCGGCTTTTACAGAGAGGTGGTCTTCATAGGCTTCAAAAGGAGGAGGTATNNATACCCTGTGCAAAAGGTCATTTCTCCATCGACATAGAACAGGCACTCAGGAGTTTCGCAATCTATATCTTCAAAGCCCAGATCTGCTTGTGCTCGCTCCTCGGGATAGGCCAGAAGCGCCAGCAAAGCAAGCAGGCTTAATGTCTTGGAAATAGAAGCTGTCAAGGAAGTGAAGTTGTCTCGCATATGCATACATTCCCTAATTAGTATTGGCTTTCTCGTATATACCTTGGCGCTTCATTTTTCAAGGATTAATTATCTGCCTGAAGGGCAAAAAATTCTCCCATGTCCAAAATCCATGCGTTGACATTTATTAAGCGCTATCTGCATATCTTTTTTTCCCAAATTTCTTGTTAGGGAATCCCTCTATGAACTGGTTTTTGACATGCTTGACAAATATTTTATTTTATTGCATCTAAGAAAGCTACCAATACCTAGGAGGATATATGAATAAGTCTATAAAAGGTTACGCTGCCCAAACAGCTGCTGCCCCCCTTGCCCCATTCCATTTTGAGCGCCGAGAGCCTGGTCAACACGATATTCAAATCGAGATCTTATACTGTGGTGTTTGCCACTCGGATTTGCATACGGTTAAAAATGAATGGAAAAATACCATCTACCCTGTTGTTCCGGGACATGAAATTGTGGGACGAGTGACAAAAGTGGGCAATCAGGTGANNAAATTGCCGTCAAAGCTTGGAACAGTACTGTGACAAGGGATTTACCGGCACCTACAATGGCAAGCTCAAGCTCACTGGGGAAGTCACCTATGGGGGGTATTCTACGCAGATCGTGGTGAATGATAAATTCGTGTTGCAGATTCCCGTGCAATTCCAAGATGCAGACCTGGCAGGCGTTGCCCCTTTATTATGCGCGGGCATTACCACCTACTCTCCTTTACGCCATTGGAAGGTAGGTAAAGGCAAAAAGGTCGGAGTGGTAGGTTTGGGCGGTTTAGGCCATATGGCGCTCAAGCTTGGGCATGCTATGGGTGCACAGATGGTTTTATTTACGACATCTGCTAGCAAAACCCAGGATGCTAAAAGATTAGGTGCGGATGAAGTGGTAATATCCAAAAATGCAGATGAGATGAAAAAGCATATAAATAGCTTGGATTTTATCCTCAATACCGTCTCAATTTCTCACAATTTAGATCCCTTTTTAGACCTGCTAAAGGTGGACGGAACGATGTGCTTAGTAGGCGTCCCTGAACATCCTCATCCTTCGCCTTCAGTTGGCAAGTTAATTTTTAAAAGAGGCTGCCTGGCGGGTTCGTTAATTGGTGGCATCAAGGAAACTCAGGAGATGCTGAATTTTTGCGCCGAGCATAATATCACTTCAGATATCGAGTTAATCCCCATCCAGAAAATTAATGAAGCCTATGAGCGGATGTTAAAAAGCGATGTAAAATACCGTTTTGTGATCGATATGGCATCGTTGAAGCTCTAAAAAAGAGGGGCAAGATGAACAAGTTATTTCTTCTATTACTTTGTTTTGCTTTTTCAATGTTTCAAATTGCCCTGGCTACAGAAAACTCCCTAGGTTTTCAGCTGAGAGGTTGTGCTTCACTACATGAAAAATCCTCAGGTTCGAATGAATTTCTAAATGAAACAACCTCTACCGAGCGCTGTGATCGCCAAGCGCAACGCGCCGCGATCAACATGCTATACAAAAATTGGAAAGACCTGAACTTTCAACCGAGCGATTTAAGCCCTGTGATGGAAACGGAACAGGGGCCTATCGCTTTAAATGCGTCGGCGCATGCCTTCGTTAAGCTAGCCGCATCATGTGGTTTCACCGCTTCGTTAGTGCCTTTGAGCGCTGGAGAAGCTTTTGAATGCCATATAGGAAATTCGGCGACGCTTTTCGATAGCGCACGCAATCTCGTTTATCTCAAACTCGACAATGAAACTCCCGCCGGGTTTGGCGAAATCATGCACGATCCTTTTCTGGTCCTTAGGACAAAACCCACCAACCTCACCGAATTTTGGGAAATCAAAGACGCATGGGAAAATCTGGCGAGGTTTCCTCTGCTCTATCCCTCTATCCAGCCTAAAATTCTTTTCGACTCTCCAATTGAAAATTACCCATCTCCACAGAAAGAAAGGCTCAGCATTCAAGCAGATGGGCAATTGCTCCCCTTTATTGCTGTAGCTAATCAGACAGATTATTTCGATCATACTACCCCCTATTTTATGCTGCATGCAGAAGGGGAAGCATGCGAAAAAATGTGGTGGCAGATCTCTGACACTCCCGATTTTTCCTGCCTCATCCCAAATTTCGAGGCTATACAGCCCTTTGAAGAGGTCATCACTCTGGATGCTCTGACCAATACATTTTTCCTGAATAATGCTCAATATTACTTTCGGATCAAAGCTAGTTGCCAAGGCCGATGGGGAGCATGGTCGCCGCCTTTTGCTTTTTTGGTAAAAAAGCCCGAAGCCGTGCGCCAGATATCGTTTGTGAAGCTTGCCAAAGACACTTATGCCCTGAGTTGGGAAAAATCCTCACAACCCGATACAACCTATCTTGTCTTTGCTTCAAATTCTCGAGACTTCGTGCCTTCGCTATATACCGACAAACAAATCAACGCCCTTTATCGCTCTGACAATAATTCAGAGATAATTGATTGGGTTCCCAATGTAAATTTTTTATTAGAAACCCCCGACAACCGCCTCATTATCGATGGGAAATATGCTTACTATCGCATTGTATCTCAAAGAAAAGGCTTTCACGCGGTCCCTTCACCGTTGGTTTATGTGTATGATCAGGGGCTCACTCACCCTAGGGATATTTTACAATGCGCTGTAGAGGGTGACCACCTTATTGCCAAGCGCACAGCTTTTCCTCCGCCCTATCACTATCTGCCTTTCCACGATCCCATCCTCTGCCACCTGAAAACAGTCAAAAGCTTAAATTTAACAGACCTGGCAAGCCTGAAGTGTTGGACTAAAAGCCCCTATGTAGACTCGTCGATATGGGAAAAAGTTGCTCCCCATCTGCTACCAGAAAATCATCCCGCTCGAGAGCAATTGGATCGCATTTTTTGCGTTTCGACGCGCGTGATCTTTTCCAGCGAAACCCTAAAAGAAGCTGGCTTTTACAAATCTAGACCCAGACCATATAGCCGAGCGATAATCTCGCATCATCCTTATCTGGATGGCTATCTTGTGAAAATGTTTTCCGATGTCCAACCCAAAGTGGTTGATTGGGAACAATGGGTAAGACGCATTAAGGGGGCCCTTTCCGTACAAGAATTCATCTTGAAGCACAATTGCGCAGACATTTTCAAAGTCCCAAATAAATGGATCTATCCTCTTCCCCCGGAGCCTTCTCCCCCGCTTGAATCCTATCGCAAAAATTTCATCTGCGTCGTAGAAGATATGGAAATCTTAGAAAGGTCAGAGAACTACGCCAAATGGAAGGGCGATTTTATGAATCAAACCAAGCTAGATGCGGTCTTTCTGCTATTGAAAGAAGAGGGTCTCAGCGACAGTGTGCGTGCGTTCAACCTGCCGATAGCCAAAGATGATAAAATTGCCGTTCTCGATACCGAATATCATCATCGCTGGCCCGTGCGTTATGATGCCTTAGCCGAATATCTATCCCCGGAGATGCAAATATACTGGCAACGCCTCATCGATAATGATGAGGGTAAGGGCAAGAGCGCAGATTGATAGCATGTCCCTCAAGCGCAAATGGTCAATACCCCCCAATCCCTTGGGGGGACAGTTGAGCGATTTCTTCTATATCAATGCTTGTCTAAAAGTTAAATTTATGCGCATCTGTTTGAGAAGGCTATGAGAACCGCGCTTAAGTGGCATTACACCGTGATAATATAGGCGGGCAGGACCTCCCCATACGACAACATCCCCATGCACTAATGAGATGCGCTGCAGAGGGTCATTTTTCTCATTTCCCCCAAATAAAAATGTAGCAGGCAATCCCAGTGAAACAGATACAATGGGCGCGCCATAGTCTTTCTCATGCTTATCTTGATGCAAGGAAAGTTTTGCACCAGGCGCATAGCGGTTGATCAAACAGGCATCTGGTTTAAACCCACTAAAACCTGCTTTCGATGCAGCCTCAGTGGCAAGTTGCATAAAGACATCGGGTATAGGCGGCCAGGCGAGGCCACTTTCGGGATCTATTTCTTGATAGCGATAGCCAGAGAGATCTGTTACCCATCCCACATGGCCACAATTAGTCATAGCAACCGACATGCGAAATCCACCGGGAGTAATCATTTGGCGAAAGGGCGCTTGAGATGCAATTATATTAATTTCCGCTATGAGCGCGATATCTATCTTACAGGCAAAACGACTCAGCAATAACGCGCCTGGACCGAGAGCGATC
>PLSG01000505.1 GCA_003164155.1 Parachlamydiaceae bacterium
AAAAAACACCTCATTGTCTAGGCAATGGGGTCCTCAATACCTTCTTTGCGCCTTTGCGTCTTTGCGTTTATTTTTTTAAAATCGAATGACCAAAAGCTCACAGAAGATGATCCTAAAGACAAATAGTTTCAAGAACTTACACTAAGTTGACGCCATTGACCCCGGAGGGGTGGCATCTGCAAGCCCAGGGTTAGGGTGTGCGGTTTGTTAATTTCTTTTGCAATTTAAGGCAAAAGAATCGACAAATCGCACAGCCTAGACGAAAGCTCAGATTTAAGCTGCTTCTTTCACTTGCCACCCTCTCCCGGTCCGGTTCCTCCGGATAGGGAGAGGGTGGCAACTTGAGTTAGTAGATGAGGTGGCGGTAAACCTCTTCCATCTGATCCAAGGTCTTTTCCATGGTAAATTGCGCGCATACCAGCTGTTTAGCGGCTTTACCCCATTTTTCACGCAGTTCCGGATTACTGGCCAGATAGAGGGCTTTTTCAGCTAACTCAGCTGGCGCCTTGATTCCGATCACAAAGCCGGTTTTTTCTGGCACGCAAACCTCCGGCAACCCCCCCACGCCGGTGGTGATAAGTGGTTTTTCCAGGTAGGCGGCTTGCAATGTAGCCTGGCTGACGCCTTCATTTGCCGTGCTCAACAAGGCGAAGATGTCCATAGCGGCAATGGCGGGATAGGGGTTATCCATATAGCCGGTAAAAATCACCAGATCTTGCAGTCCCAAATTTTTACACTCTTGTTTAAGCAGCGCTTCACATGGTCCTCCCCCTACGATCATCCATTTGAGTGAGGCGTGTTTTTCCAGCAGCTTGGCTGCGTGCAACATATCTTGCACACCTTTCCAAGAGCGCAACACGCATGTCGTGCCGACCACGCAATCGGTGTCTTTGATGCTCCATTGCCTTCTAAAAGCTTGCGCTGCATCAGCTTCCATATGCAATGCCGAAGGCATGATGCCCGTCGGAATGGAAATACAGCGTTTGGCAGGCAAGTTGGCTTGGCAGCACACAATGCGGGCCACGGTTTGGCAGGTAGTGACAGTTTGGTCGGCTAGCCAGCCGTATAGGAGGCGACTATTCCAGCCGCACCGAATGGGCGTCGAAAGATGGCGCGTGCGCAAGACTTTGCGGCCTGTCAAGCGTCCGGCAATGCCTCCCAGCCAGGCATCCAAAGAGGAGTGGGTGTTTATCAGGTCAATTTGCTCTTTTTTAATCAGCGAGATGAGCTGATATAGAGCTGTGATGGAGTGTTTTTTAGTCAGCGGAATTTCATATACTGTAAACCCCTCTTTTCGGGCTCTTTCAACCAGCTGCCCTCCGCGGTTTACCGCCATGGCGATGGTATGTCCACGGGCACGCATCCCTTCAGCTTCTTTTAAGATGCGAATCTCTTGTCCACCCCAGCCGGTAGAGGCCTCCGTATGCAATATTTTCAAACGCATGGACGTGCTCCTTTAGCTAAAATGCCGACAATAGATTGAAAAATGCGGCGATGTCCCGAAGAAAATGCCAATTGCTGCAGCGCTGCAATCGATAACCATTGGCATCCCTCCACTGGCGGCATCGCATAACACGTATACAGAGACGGCTGCAGAGTGACCCGATAGCGGGTAAAAGCCTGGGCTTCGGCCGGCAAGACCTGATCAAATTCAACTCTTAAGCCCAGCTCATCTTCTATATGACGGCTGAGTAGTTCGCCACAGGCGGCTGGATCTGCTATCTGTTGCTGCTCACCTTCCAAGTAGGGAAATTCGTGCAGGTCAGACATGATAGAACCTTGCACTCCCCTTTTTACCAAGAGGTGTCCTGCGCTGTGCACAATGGCCACGCCTCTGAAAAGGGCTTGAATGGTTATTTTGCGCGATTTATACGGCAGCTTGTCAGCTTTGCCATGCAGCAAGGCAGCACAAGAAGCGCGCAATGGGCAGCGCCTACATTGAGGATTGCGCGTGCATACCGTAGCGCCCAATTCGATGAGGGCTTCGGCGACCACCCAAGGCTCTTCTTCGGGTAGGATGGTTTCCGCTATCTGCCTGATGTGCTGCACTGTTTTCGGCTTAGCGATGTCCTCTTCTAGGAGGAAATAACGGCACAACACGCGTATGACGTTGGCATCTACCGCCGCGGCTTTATGGTGGAAGGCAAAACTGCGGATGGCTCCTATGGTATAAGGGCCAAGTCCTTTGATTTTGGAGAGCTCCTCAGGGTCCTGGGGCAGCCTGCCGCCCAAGTGCTGGACGATATAGCGTGCGCCGGCATGCAGATTGCGTGCGCGCGAATAATATCCTAACCCCTCCCATGCTTTAATCACCTGGTCCAGCGCAGCCTCCGCCAAGCTTTCGATGCTGGGAAATTGCTCCATCCATTTTTCAAAATAAGGGATAACCACGGCAGCTTGCGTCTGCTGCAGCATGACTTCTGAGATCCACACTTGATAGGGAGTGGGGAATTGGCGCCAAGGCAGTTCCCGCTTTTCGCGGCTAAACCATTGCTTTAAAGAAGGTGTGTCCAGAAAGTGATGCATATAAAATAAACTAAGGTTGATCGAGGTGGTATGAGAAACGAGCATGATAACACAACCAAATTTTGGATAAAATAAAAATCCTGTGATTTTCAACTAGACCAAAGGGACATCAGGAAATATCCCTGATGTCCTTTTTGTCCCTGATGGCCTCTTGGTCTTGTGGGCTTTGCCCCGTCGTCGATGCGGCTCACTGAAAAAAAAGCTTGTCCTCTTTTTCATTTTGCTTTTTGCTCTAAAGCGTGTATATACGTGCGTCAGCGTAATAACTCAAGTTGCTAGTACAGTTACCACAAGAGAGGTCGTATGTCAAATAATGCCTTGCCCTGTTTTGATGATTTCCGAAGCAATATATGCGAGATGCTAAGCGCTTCCCAAAGCTATCAGAAATCGCCCCCGCAACTAGTGGCTTACCGCCATAGAGTTTATGATGCGTCCCGAGGATGGGGCCTATGCATCCGCCTTTACAATGCGATCCGCAGTATCTTCCGCGATAAGCAGGTCTTCATTAAGGAAGTCTTTGACACCTTGTACAACACCCAACTGGCATGTGCGCGCTATGCCGAAGAGACTAAAGCACAGCTTCTTCTATATCAAGGTTTTTTAAGCAAGCCTACGACTGAACAAAGCGCTGACGACAGGTTGATAATGCTTGCTAGAAGACGCATCACCCAATGGAATAACACCTTCAATGCCCTTCCCATAGCAGAATTGCAAGCGCGTTTGCATAAGCTCACGCGGGTCTACGGAGTGGCCATCCCAAGTGAAAAACGTCAACTGCGCTTCTACTTGGGCTTGGGAATTTTAAGCCTTGATAAGAGCTTGGCATCTCTGGCTGACTATCAAAATGTACTGGATGTAGAGGGATCGCTTTTCGAGGCTTTTCCCCTGGAAATTTTAGAGGGCTTAGCGCGCGCAGCACCCATGAGCTTAGCCCAAGAAAGAGAGGCAAGAGAATGGACCGCCAAAGTTAACCGCGTCGGCAGATCATTGCCAATAGGGAAATTCCATAAAGCCCTGGGCTGCCTGGTGACCCTCATCAACCAGAAATTCGACAGTTCAACCTCCGAAGGCCGCCCTAAGGCCAGTGTGGGTGTTTTGGAAGGAGCGCTTGCCAAATACGGATGCACCCTCTTCTCGCAAGAAGATCCACAGCATATGAAAATGCGCCGCGGACTAGAAATTTCCAAAAAAATAACATGCAACGATCGTGAAATTCATCTAGAGGCCTGCTTGGGTTTGAGAAAAGAGCAGGGCGACCAGTTTGTGGTCTACACCATCGAAGGAGATCCTACGCGCGTGGTAGTGGTAGGCATCAACCCCGCCGCCGTGGGCATGGAACAAGTGCGCTCAAACGCACAAGATTGGGGGATACCCGGTGTGCAGTGGCACGAAATCGATTCCCAAGGGCGTTGCGCCATCGTCGAGAGACTACAAAGGCCGCTCAGCGGCATGCAATGGAGCAGTACTTCGCGCGATTTAAAAACTGAAGAATTGCCTTTAGCTAACGGTCTGGCCATGGCTTTCAAAGCCATGCTGAATCGCTTGGCCATGCCGGAAAACATCAACTCCCAGCAACTGCTTTTCGATTCCTCAGGCAACCTTAAAATCATCCGTGCGCCTTTAAAAAACATGGAGCTGGATTTTAATCTGCTGGTGAAGCTTGCCAAAAAATTCTCGTCGGGCAACCCCTATGTTCTGGCCTACGTCTTAGAACATTCGGGATTGAGTGGAAATCGCTATGCTGAATTCTATCGAGAAGTACTCAAAAAGGCCTTCAAAGGAGAAGGCGATGATGTCAATATTTTTGCAGCCGACAGCAAGATTTCCGATCCTCCGGTCATTAAACGGGCCAATTGGCTGAGAAAGAAGGCCTTGATAATGCGCGATCGGTGCTGTGTCAAGCTCGTGGAAAATTATGTGATAACTATGAAGAAGAGCGAGCTGCAACAAATGGTCTCGCAGTTTATCTGGTCGAAATATCAGAAGATGAGGTCTGTGGGCTCTATGACCAAAAATTGGGAGGGGAGCATAATAGAAGATCTTGTAAACTCACAAGAATTTCAACCTAAGTTTTAAACCCCAAGGCACAAAGAACAAGAAGAAATTTAATGAGCCATCCCTCCTATCCTTCCCATCTTTCCATCCTGTAAAATTTTCAGGATAGGGGGGATAAAAAGGATGGGAAGGATAGAAGAAAACGATTACAGTAGCCGAAATTGCCTTCTTTGTGTCCTTTGTGTGCTTTGTGCGTTTCTTTGTGTTTAAAAATTTTAAATTCGATGTACGAGAGAAAAGACATTTCCCTTATCCTCTTCGCGCCTGTGCATCTTTGCATTTCACTTTAAGATTTCGCCCTATAGCGCGAAATATAACAAAAAAATATTAAAAACAGATACAGTAAACAATCAACCCAACTAACCATTTGATTAATTACGTTAATTATGTTTAAATATAAATATAGTAACAAGGAGTTACACTAGAGAATAGCATATCAAAAAATTAGACATATTTCAAATGTGAGTGCGGTTAGGAGGTTGTTATGACAGGAATAACTGAAGGATCAAGGGCCGAAATAGGAAAAATGGCGCCAATTCTACCTCCTGCCGATTCAAAAGAATATGATTTAAAAGGATTGAAGGCCGAGGCTATACTGAGCTGCGGGCATGCTCATACCACCGGAACGCTACACCCCGCTCCTCCCTTGGATTTTCATGCCACCTTAGTGGAAGTCTCAGCTCCAGGGGTTGAAGTTTTAGCACCAGGCAAGCCCACGCTGCCAAGTGCAGTATCCATGCTCAAACTGCCAGAATCGGGCGAAAGCCCAAAGTATAAAAATGCCCTGCGCATGGCTGAAGCCCTCGATGGCTATGTGGCCAAAATATATCAACCTCAAGTTAAATGTGCTGTCGACGATGCCTTGCAAAAGGCAAGCAAGGGGAGGCCCTCGCTTTCAGCCGATGAAAAACTAGCAATTGCCAAAAAATCCGAAACTGCTGTCCATAAGAAATTCAACGATTCGTTGCGCTATTTTGTAGCCGTTGACGTAAATAAAGACCCGGAAGCCCCCCTAGTGAGGATGAGTGCACCTTTTGAGCATTTGAAAAAGCCAGTCGATCCTGCGGCCCTGGAGAATTTCAACTATGGGATGCACAGCTATGCTCAGGAACTTGCCAGAAGGGCTTTTGACCAGCATATGGATAATCCGGAACAATATGTATCACATGGGTTTGATCATTCCATCAATGTAGCCAATTATACGCGCGAGGTGCTGAAGCTGAACCCTGAGATTGCCGCCGCCGCGATGCTAAAATACGGAATTTCTGAAGGCGAAGCCTTGTTTATGCTAGAAACTGTAGCGTTATTACATGACTGCGGCTATCCATGCGTCGGCTGCAAAGCCAAGTCTGTGCATGGAATATCGGGAGCTGATATTGTCGTGTCGATGCTACCTATGTTTGAAAAAATGATCACCTCTGAGACTGCCAAGAAAGAAATGCTATTTAACGATTTCCGCAATAGCATTATGTTTCATTCGGCAGATAAAGTTGAGGAAAAATTCACGACCAAGCTCATCTCAACCCAAGGCACATTTCTTGCCGATCACAAAAATGTGATAAAAGTATTATCCAATTTTTACGACCCTGCCAAAAATCCCAGCGGACAGCCGCGCTATGTCACCGAGATTTTTGTACAGGATGCTCACATGAAAGTTGAGATGGAGCAGCTTCTTAAGGAAGCCCATGAGGATCTCGTGAGAAAACTCGAAAATGCGCCACCTCTTCCAAAAGTGACAATGCAAAAAGGATTATTTGAAGGCAGATTTGCCGATCTTGAGGAAAAAAAGGACAAGTTGCTAGGCCTAGAGTTCAGTCGCACAGATCTGCTGTCCTCTCCCTTGACCATGATCCGCCTAGTCGATAACATGGATATGCGAAAAACGAGATTTACCCCTACGCAAAACGAGAGCGCCTTTCGCCAAATTTACCTCAAGCTTGGTGATGGCCAGGATATCTCAAAGTTTGCCGTCGTCCTGGAAGAATTTGAAAAGCAAATCGACATAAGGACGGCGGCCTTGACCGGTGATTTGAAGGGACAATCAAAGGGCCTGATTGCCCTTGCGACGCAGCGTCTAATGCACACTTTTATCGGCAAAATGCCCGTGGAACAAGATGAAAAATTAGGCGCTATACGCCCCAACGCCTTGATTCAAAAGATGTGGTCAAGAATGACTCCTGAGCGCGTAACATCGGTGAATACTCCAAAGGAGGCACGCGATTTATTTACGGGAGCATTGATAGAATCTATCCTGTTTGACCCTGAATATAGAGATTTGCCAATAGAGGTCCAAGAGGAAGTACAGCGCATTGGCATGTTGCAATCCAGCGTTGATTTGCGCCATTTTGGGGGATGCGAAGCAGTGCTAGATGTCCAGCTCCGAGGAATTAGGTCAGAAACAGGCACGAACATCCCCATGGTGGTGGTGACGGTAGATTCCAAGCTTTTCCATGAACTCAACACCATACGCGTGACAGAAGCCAGCACCAATTTGAAAGGTCAGACTCAATCGGTCGTGGTGGGCGTCGGAGAATATCAGATCTGGCGCGCAAGCGACGCATACCGCAGCATTTTGTTGGGAGGCAGACAGGTGCAACTGCGCATTATAGACACCCATGGCCATAAGGTAGAATCAAGCATTGATGTTAATCACTGATATTGTATTATATCAATCTCGACTTAAAAGCGGGATCAATTAGAGAGAAATTAGAGCCGATTGGCAAAGACATTCACCCATAAGGAGATGCTTATGAGCTTAGATAACCTTCGCCTTGATTTATTTGATATCCAAAAAAACATTATCAATTCCCTTTCCGAGGACCCCTGGTCGCGCACACTGTCTGGCAAAATCTACAAAGGACTGGAAATCATAGCAAACAAACTCAGCAAACCACTGCATATTGAAAACAAAGGCGGAGTGCACGAAAGATTCCAGTTGGGCACTGAAACTGCAAGTCTTTACAAGCGCTTGATCGACGGGACTGTGGGAGAAGACGGCGGCAGCATTCAATCCTATGCGGAATGCTGGGAATACAAAAATTACAGTTGGTGGAAAGAGGCTCTAGACCTGGAAAAAATACCGGTAGTCCTTTTGGATACGCCGGTGATAAACTTGGTCATGGATGCACAAGTTTCCCATGCCGATAATTATTTTCTTCCAAGTGCCGTTGTACAAAATTTCCATCTCAATCCTAAACGCGATCTCAATTGTGAAATAGTCATGCAGGATTGTGTGAAACACCAAATTAAAGAAGTGTTGAATCCTCTTTTATATCCCGATTATGACCTCGTGGAATACGAAAATAAACTACGGCTCAACCCTCTCACACCCGAAGCTAAGCTAAGCCGCACAAGCGATAATGACGCATATGGCGCAGCCAAAAAAAAAATACCGGAATGCCTTAAGGAGCTAAGCAGCCGCTATGAAGCAAGAGGTAAAACTCCCTCCGCCTAATCCTTAGCATTACCCATCTCTTATGCCTCCACCCCCATTCGGGGATGAATAAAGGTAGAGGTGGTCTTTATTTTTGAAATTCTGCTTCTTGCTTTTTCTGGGTCATGGACGAGACCGCGAAGATAGCCGCAAAACTGATAATAAATCCAGGAATCATGGGGAAGATGACATAGTCGGTCAGCAGAGGATTTAACGAAGGCCAAATGCCGGCCACCAGGCCGCCCGTGACGACACCGGCAATTGCGCCCTGTTTGGTGGCGGTTTTCGAATAAAGCGCCGCTAAGACTACTGGCCCAAACGAGCAACCTAGCCCTGACCAGGCGTAGAGCACGGTTTCAAGCACGCTGCTGCTTTTATTGAAAGCGATAATTAATGCTATGACTGAGATAGCGATGACGCCAAGGCGCGAGGCTTTAAGCAGCTGTTGCGACGTAGGCTCCACTTTGCGGAACATCTTTTTGTAGAGATCTTCAGTGATTACCGAAGCGCACACCAGAATTTGCGAATCCATGGTCGACATGTTGGCGGCGATGATTCCACACAGGATGAATCCAATAGCCCAAGGATTAAACAGGCTCTTTACCATCTCCACAAAGACTAATTCGGGATTGTGCAGCCCATCTGGAAAATAGGCAATCCCAATCAAGCCAACGCTAGCTGCCGCGGCCATGGCCAAAATCTGCCACGATATGCCGAGATATTTGGACTTATGCAGGTCGCTGGCGTGTTTGATACCCATAAATTTAGTGATAATATGGGGCATTCCAAAATAGCCCAGCCCCCAACCTAGCGTCAATGAGAGCACAGTAAACCACGAATCAAAGGTGCTGTCAGGAAAAAAGGAAAGGGAGATCTCTTTCAACTGGGCCGCTTGGACAATCGACTCAATGCCTCCGATGTGAAAGAAGGCCACGATAGGCACGATCAATGTCATCAGCAAAAGAAACAGTCCTTGGAACAGATCTGTCCAAGCCACGGTAACGTAGCCGCCCATGAAGGTGTAGATGACTACAACTACCACCGCGGCGGTTATGCCGATATAATAGTTTATGGAAAAAATGGATTCAAACAATATCCCCATGGCAATCAGCCCAGCGGATAAGTAGTGGGTCATGAACACCACCAAGAGGATGGCG
>PLSG01000218.1 GCA_003164155.1 Parachlamydiaceae bacterium
TCTTTATGTGTTTCTTTGCGTTAATTTTTTTTAAATTCGCTAAAAATTAATCACAGCGTCGCAAAACCACAATGTTTTCGATATGCACGGTGTGCGGAAACTGATCTACCGGCTGGACAGCCACAATCTGATACCCTCTCGGCAACATCTCGGCAAGGTTGGCGGCTTGGCTGACTGGATTGCAAGATATGTAGATAATCTGCGCAGGGCGCAAATCCAAAATGTGTCCAATGGCTGCGGCGTCCAATCCAACACGTGGAGGATCAATCATCACCAGATCCGGCCTCTCCAGATTGTTTTGGGCTTCTGCCTCTTGGCGCAGTTTGGCGAGTACGCGGCCGACATCCCCAGTATGTATGGTCAGGAAGAGCCCGTTATCCGCGGCGTTCGTACGGGCATCCAGGGAGGATTCAGGCGAAAGCTCAATCCCCACAACCTTCTTAGCGCATTTAGCAGCACAGATACCCAAGGTTCCGGTACCACAGTAAAGATCATAAACGATAGACTCTGGAGTAATGTCTGCCAGGCCAAGCGCTAGAGAATACAACTTTTCCGACTGGCGCGTATTGGGCTGAAAAAATGCCGAGGGACTTATTTTAAAGGTCAGCGGATAAGACTCTGCAGCCCCATTTTGGCGGATATGCAAAATCTCTCTAATGTGATCTGGACCGTAAAGCAGCATCTCAAAAAAATTGGTTTTCATCCCCTTGGCAACTTGTTGGATGCGCAAAAATATACTCAACCTGCCCAACGTATCGTTTTGCGGCTCAATGGTTGCGCGCAAAGCAGCCACAAAAGCCTCTAGTTTTTCTTTTGCAATGGCATAGTCGGGATCGCCTGAAACGGTCAGCATCACCATCCTGTCTCCCGTGCGCTGCCCCTCTCTCACAGTTAGAGTGCGCAGGGCACCGGTGTTGCGGTGCATGTGGTAGGCGTCAAGGCCCGATTCTTTCCACCAGTTTTTGACAGTTTCAAGTGCTGTTGTAAACCAGGGGTTGACCAGATGGCACTCTGTGAGGCTCACCACTTTTCCGCGTCCGGCATCTTTGATTAGCCCTAAAAATTGCTCTTGAGCGGCATTGGAGGAAAAGGAAAACTCCATCTTGTTGCGATAAGCCCAGGGAGGATCGCAGGCGCAGATCGGATGAAATACAGCCGCACTCGTGAGCATGGAAGACAAGCCGTCGCGTACCATCTGCTCTTTGCGCTGCAGTTGCTGGGTATAGGGAATCTGCTGCCAACGACATCCTCCGCATACCCCGAAGTGGATACAACGCGGTGCGATGCGCTGTGGAGAGCTTTGCGTGATTTCAAGCAGTTGGCTGGCATACATCCCGCTCTTTTTGCGCAGCAACTGCACGCACACCTTGTCGCCTGGGATAGCAAAAGGCACCTCTACTTGCCACTGCACGTTGCCCTCTGTTTGGGGGACCGGCTGGTAAAGGGCCAAGCCATTTCCCCTTTTGGTAAGGCCTGAGATTTCTAATTCTATGATTTTTCCGCTCTTTTTTGACATGCTCCCCCCTAATAAATTGGGTAGAGGATAAACGATGCGGGAAGAAAAATAAAGCACAAAGATTTGTGAGCGATGAAATGGGCCAGCTGCTATTGGGAGGTGGTGAAGCTAAAAGGGAGGCTGAATCCTCCCTTGAAAAAACAACTCCCCTATATTCTAGAGGAGGCCGTATATTAGCGTGCGCCCATTCTTTTTGAGGGCAGCTTAGCTGTAGGCTTGCGGAAAGATAATGCGCGAGGAGTCGCAGAAGCTTTAGCAGCTTTAGGAGCTGGCTTTTTGGCAGCTTTAGGAGCTGGCTTAGCGGCAACTTTTGCTTTTTCAGCTTTTTTAGGAGCTTTTTTTGCAGCCTTAGGCTTCTTTTCGCTAACGATGGNNCCCACCTTAGCTAGTTTTTCGAGCTTTACAGAACCTGTACGCACGCGTTGTGAAGCTGCTTTATTTCCATTTTCAGCTTTTTCTAGGTCAGTTGTGATTTGACCGAGAAGGCTACGCAGCGTCTTGAATGTGTCTTTTAGTGCCATGAGAATAACCCCTCCTATTTAGAGTTAGTGACGATTATTTAGATATTCGTTTTGGACATATTGTGCAATCTTTTTTCGAACGAAAACACATTTTTTTCTTTAAAACAGGGAATTTCCGAATTCCCCTAAAAATTCCAAAACATCTATNNTAGGGTTTTTTATTCCAAGAATAAAATCAAAAATGCGAGAATAAAATTTTTTTAAAAATATTAGCATACATTTTTCCAGCCACCTTAGGAGGCTAAAACTCGATTTTGTGCGCTTTTGATCAAGAAATTCCTGGCCACTTCGACACCGACACCAGAAGCACTTAGGGCAAATCATAGTCAAGTTTTGCACGGAAGTTCGGATCTTGACAGGAAATCGGAAATTCGGGCACGTTCACGAATATGTTGGATAGAGAAAGGGGCCTTGTTCACCTTAACAGGGAAAGCTTTCGATCATTTTACCCTCCTCTGTGCTCTCTGAGACCTCTGTGGAAAAAAAATCTACCACAGAGAGCACAGAGGAGGGCAAAATGATCGAAAAGGTGAATATAGCCGAGAAAGGTTCTTGATGATTGGAAGCGGGAAAGAGAAAGGCTTAGACTCTATGGCATTTCTCCAGTAAGGCGAACCTACTCTCAGACCTTCTATCCTCTCCCTATCCTATCCATCTTTTTTATCCTCCCTATCCTGTGAAAAATTTACAGAAGGGATCACTACTCAGAGATCACTACTCATTGACCGAAAGTTCCCCTGCGATGGGTGAACATGCCCAAAATTAACCCTATCCCTCTCGGCAACTTCATAAAGAGTAGTAGCTTGGGCTTTACTAGAAGGAGGCATATTGATAGAATAGCACTGAAAATACAGCTTCTCAGAAATTTGAAAAGCAATTTTTTTTATTTATTTGTGCTTATGCATCAAGGCGCCCAAGCCACATATGTTTCATACCTATATATATTCCTTAAGGCAACTCTCGAGCCTTCTGCTTATGACTACAGCAAGCGCCTGCCCTCTTTATCTCATGGCACAACCCCCAAGAATTGATTGGACGCCCTCCCTTGAGCAAAACTTTTTTGCCTACGCAGCACCTTCTAGTAGTGTAGCCGATGAAGAGGATTACGCAACCCTTTTGCCTTACGCCGCCCAGCTAGCGCTTGCCGAGTATCGCCTGCAAGATGCGCTGTATAGCGAAGCCGCGGAACTTTATCAAATTGTTTGGGAAGAAATACTTAAGGACGCAGATCTGCGACCGCAGCCTGCGGAAGCCACACGCCCCAATCCACCGCAGATCGGCTACAAGAGCTATGCGGCCAAAGTGCTCTACCGCCTGGCAGAGGCGCATTACCTGGCGGGAAACGCTAAAAGCGTTTTGGAGCTTTTCCAAGAGACAGATATACCCTTGGCCAGCCCCTTTAGCCAAACCGCAGGCGACGCGCTTTTCATCTTGGCGCTGGCCTATAAAGCTGAAGGCCAAGACAGATCAGCCATAGACCTCCTGGAGCTTTTGCTGGAGCACACAACCTGGCAATCCTCTAGTTATCGTGCCGCGGCTGAATGGGAACTAGCTACCGCATATTATGCGCTGGGTGATTTGCCCCAAGCGCACCAACGCTTTACCGAATTTACCGCGAAAACAAAAGCGAGCCACTCTCTTGCAAATGAGCCAAACCCTCTCCAAGGACAGCTAGTCTGTCAGGCATACCTCTATTTAGCCCGCATAGAGCTCGCCCAAGGGGATGCCAAAGCCGCCGGACAATTACTGCAAAACTTGCCAAAGGAATCGACCATCCTACAGCCGCTGCACAAGGAGCTGGCCTTTCTCAAAGGCAAGATTGAACTTCACCAGCACCACTATGTGGAAGCCTGCAAATGCTTTGAAGACGCCGCCGCCCATCCAGAATCCTCCCGAGCCTCCCAGACAGAAGCGCTCTATCACTTGGGATTGGCCTATCTAAAAGCCGCAGAAAGCTATCTCTTCGACAAAGACATGCATCTGCTGTATCTATGCAAATCGCAAAAGTCCTTTGAGGAATTGCTGGTTTTAGAGCCCTCAGAACAAGCTTATCTAGCTCTGGGACAATGCTATATTATCCGCGGAAGAAGCCTGCAAGCCGCCGACATCTTGCAAAAAGCTGAAGAGCTTTTAGGACGCGAGGGGATTTTTGAGAGCAGCGAATCGCGCGCACAGGCCCTGCTGCTGCGGGCAGAAGCTGCAACAACTTACGAGGCGCGCGACAAGCTGTATAGCGAGCTGACCAAAGACGAGCGAGGGACGAGCATCAGCTTTGCGCAGGGATGGTATCTGCGCGGGCTTAACGATTTCGAAGAAGGACAAAACTTGGCCGGCAAAAGGATGACCTCCGAAGCAAAGCAAGCTTTCGAGCGCGCCCTCAGTTATCTTAAAATAGCTTTTGAGCTGCTCTATGAAAGCGACCGATCCCGCGCAGCATGGGCTTTGAAGTATCAGGCCCTCTGCTGCTTTAACCAGCAGACCCCTGAAACCTCCGCCCAAGCCTTCGCCATTTTGGACGACCTCATCCAGACCGAAGATACTCTTTTGCAGGCACTCTCATCGCCAGATGAGATCTTTTATTTGCGCGCCTTCATCGCCTCGCACATTCTAATGGAAAACCAAGGCCCTGACGGCCAGTCCAGCTTGAATGACTCAGGCTTTGATCAAGAAAGGTTTTTACAAACTATTGAAGAAACCGCAAATTACCTGAGCCTCAATTGCGCCGCCAGCCCCTACACGGGCGATACGCTGTATTTATTGGGAACCATTTACTATAGTCGTGAAAAATTCCAGGCGGCCGAAGCCATTTTCATGCAAATCGCCGAAAAGTACTCCGACGGCCCGCATGCTGGCGACGCCCTATTCTTTGCCAGCCAATGCATGCATGCCCAAGGCAAGAATTTAGCCATCGTCCAAGATCTGCGGCAGCAAACCTATCTAAAATATCCCCAATCCACCTGCGCTGCAGAGGCTTATTTCAAAATTTATAACANNACCGGCGACATCGCCGCTTTGCAACATCTACAGGGAATGCCTAAGAGATTCCCACAAAGCCCCTATCTCATATATGCACACTATCTTTTGGGATTGGATCAAAAGCAGCTGAGGAGAAATCAAGAGGGTAAACTCATCCATAAACGCAATCTCACTGCTGCCATCGATGCCTTCCAGGCCGCGGAGACGGCTTTTGAAGAATGGACTAAGCGCTCAGAGACAGCACAAGCCTCTGAACAGCTAGCATATTTTACCCCCCTTCGTTATCGAGCCACCCTGGAAAGGGCCTTAGCTAATCTATGTATAGCCGAAGAGTCCAGAGGCGCCAAAAAGCAAATCTATTTAGAATACTCCCAAGAGGTCTTTCAAAAACTGCTAGCAGATATACATGACCCCGCGCATTCCATGCAGTGGTTGGATAAGTCAGAGTCTTTCCCTCTATTCCACCAAGAGGCCAGCTTTGGCCTGGCCCAGACTTTTTTAAAAGGCGGCGACGACAAAACCGCCGAAGAAATATACGATGGCATGCTTGCAAGCTATGCCACAGCCACAGTCACTAGAGGATATTTTCTATCCAGAGTCTGGTATGAAAAGGGGATGATCGCCATGCGCGGCAAACAATTTGATACAGCCCTCTATTGCTTGGAAAAGGCCGAAGATGCCGGCAAAGGAAAGCTGTTGAGCACAGACCAAAGGCTCGATCTTTGGATTCAACAAAGTCATGCGCATAGCGGGCTTAGCGAATTTGATGAGGCCATGTCGGCGCTTTCCAAAGTCATCAATGAAGACGTTATATCCCGTTTGCGCCTTAAAGCCATGTATCTGAGAGCTGAAGTATACGAGCTCGAAGGCCGCAGCGAACTTGCCCTAAAGCAGCTTGAAGCCTTGGCCAAAAAGGGCGGCGAATGGGCCCTGAAAGCACAAAATAAATTACATACACATTATGGACATCCCTAATATGATCGCCTCAATATTTCAATACAACTCCAGCTGGAATATCATCTTGTTGATTA
Organism: Parachlamydiaceae bacterium; assembly: GCA_003164155.1. GTDB lineage: Bacteria > Chlamydiota > Chlamydiia > Chlamydiales > Parachlamydiaceae > BOG-1457. The sequence goes on from PLSG01000218.1 coordinate 6,045, forward strand.
TCATGGGGTGCTCCATCTTGGGCTTTACCATCTTCATCGAACGCCTTCTTTTGCTACGCAAATCGGAAAGGGATACAAACGCCTTTATCATCAGTGTGCGTAAAGCCATCAAAGAAGGCAATATAGTCGACGCCATCTATGTGTGCGAAACCACTGGGGGGACTATCGCAAATATTGTCAAATCCGGCTTGGCCAAACACAACCGCCCTAAGGAGCAAATTGAAAGCGCCATGGAGATCAGCGGTTTGGTGGAGATCGCCCACTTGGAAAAAAACGCCAAAATTCTCTCCATTATCGCCAATATAGCCCCTTTAATTGGTCTGCTTGGCACTGTACTGGGATTTATCCAAGCATTCACAGAAATGCGCCTAAGCGGCTTGGTTGACATCTCCGCTACGCGCATCGGGGAGGCCATGGAGTACGCCCTGGTGACCACAGCCGCGGGACTTGTCGTGGCCATTCCGGCGATCATCGCCTATAATTACATCGTCAGTCGGATCGAAGGCTTCGTCTTGGAAATCCAGACAGCTTCGGCCGAAATCATCGATCTGCTGCTACACCGCGACGAGGATTGAAGGTAACCTCCCATGCGCTTTAAAACCAACTTAAAAGCCTCGCACACCCTCATCGATCTCACCCCGTTGGTCGACGTGGTTTTCCTCATGCTCATTTTTTTTATCGTCACCTCTGACATACTCCCCTTGAAGTCACTTCAAGTGGAAAACCCCACACTCAATCGCGATACCCCTCCCCTAACTACGCAGCTGCTGGTAGTGATGGATGCACAGAATGTGCTCTATCTGGGATCGAAAAAAGCCATCGTCGATTTTGCTTCCTTAAAGAGTTTGCTGCAAGCCGAGATCGCCAAGATTAAAAGCCAAAATTCCAGCTCAGACCCCACCGTGGTGCTGAGTGTCGACCGAGCGGTAGAATACGGCTCTTTTTTGCGTCTTTTCGCCATCGCCCAAGAATGCGAATGCCGCATCCGCCTGGTGTACCAACCCGATGAATCAACCAAGCAAGAGTACTTCTGAATGCTGAAATTGGAAAAAGAGCTGCACAGCCGGGCCATCCTCGTGCGTGTGCGCACACAAAGCGGCATTTTTAACCCACTGTTTTTTAAGGCTTTAGCTGCGGCTGTGGCCCTGCACTTCTTTGGAGCGGTTATTTTCCACATACAGCTGCTGCACATCATCCATTACGCCCCAGCGCCCCCACCCGCGGCAGCCCAGGCAGATTTAAATAAAGCCCCTTTCAGTCCAGATGGTTCAGTAATAGCCCAACTCCATGCCTCCCACACATCCTACGCGCATTTTCCGCCTCCCCGCACCTCATCCCCCGCATTGCCAGAACTGCCATACTATGCGCTTGTACGCAATATCAATGCTAAGGACAAAGTTGAGCCTAAAGGCCCCCATAGCCTCGACAAAAATGAAATAAAGCCCTATGCTCTAGCCACTCATGATACACTTTTTGCTCTGCAGCATAGACCGATTGGGATATATGTGACAGGCGAAGCTGGGCAAGTCTCTCTTTTACCAGAGAGCATCAACTCTTTTCTCTTTTCCATTCCCAGCCAAAAGCCTCTGCAGGAATTTGCAGTGAGCTACGCCATCCAAGTGGAAAAGGGATCGGGTAGGATCATTTTTTTCGAACAGCAAGAGGGCTCGTCGCTGCCAGAATTGGATAAGCTAGCTGAAAAGATTTTGAAGCGCATGCGCTTCCACGTAAAATCTCGCCAAGTCATCGCGACGGCCTGCGTAGAAGTTATGTTTGTGCTGAATGCATCCGGCACATTGCCGGATTTAAATGAATAATCATGAGTGAGATAAAGGATGATTGAACTATCCCCTAGCACGGCTTTTATGCTCTATCTGGGCTTGACTCTGGCTGCCGTATTGGGTCTTTGGGCATATCAACACTTTGATTCCAGAAAGAGCAAACTCACTACAACCGATCAGCGCATATACATATGCGAATACTGCCACTTCGTGTATCTGGCTGAGCATGCCAAAAAGATTACGCAATGCCCCCAATGCCAGTCGCACAATAAAGATAATGCGCTAGCTTTAAATAAAAAACAAAAAAACCTATGAGCTCAAAATTCAACCGAATTTTGCGTTCATAAAAAACCAGCAGTTAATCAAAGGCAGATCATGGCTGAATTGCCCAAAACCTTGTCAGAGGATAAAGTCTTTAAGTCCGAGGACTTCTCTAGAAAATCATTCGCAGGCGAACACTATACGCATTGTACTTTCCATAGCTGCAACTTTAGCGAAGCGCTCTTGCGGAATGCACAATTTTGCACGTGCCGCTTCGAAGAGTGCAATTTCAGCCTCGCGAAATTTGAAGGTTCCCGCCTACAAGAGGTTCAATTCAACCACTGCAAGGTCGTAGGGGCGGAATTCTTTAAATGCGCCAAGACTTTTTTCTCAGCTTCTTTTAAAAAAAGTATACTGCTTTACTGCAACTTTTCAGACCTCAACTTAAAAGGCACAACGTTTTCAGCGAGTAAGCTCAAGGAATGCTACTTCACCAACACCTGCTTGTGCGAAGCTAGCTTTGCCGATGTGGACCTCTCAGGCAGCACCTTCCACAACGCAGACCTCTCCAAAGCGGACTTTTCCAGCGCCTTCAACTACGACATCGATCCCCGCACAAACAAAATCAAAAAAGCCAAGTTTTCGCTACCAGAAGCTATAGGTTTACTGCGCGGCTTTGAGATCACCCTCGTTTAGATTGTGTTTTTTAGGAGAATTCGCTATGCTATTAGATCATGATTTTCTTTCCCATAGCGGATTAATCCACTTTAATATTCTGTGAGGTTTGCACATGCGCATCATATCTTGTATAAGTCTAGCAGCAGTCATAGGCCTAGGCGCTTGGTTTGCTTGGAATAACACTAGCTATATCACTGACATGATAGACAACCACATCAGCTCGGGCAATGTAATCACCTTGGAAGCCCGCTATACGGCTGAACAGATCATGGATACGCGCCGCAAAGAGCTGCTCACAAACCCTACACATGAATTTCAAAATCCTTCACTTAAGTTTTTCCCCTATCTATTGTTAGATGTAAAATTCGGCTCGGCCGATAAGAAAACCCGTGAGGGTGTCATTTTATGGAGCATGGAAGATGGCGAAATGGTGATCAACACCGCCAACTGGGAAACCAGCCATGGATTTGCCGATAGCATGCACGCTCAGGCTAATGCCGGCGATTTTAAGATAATCAACGCCTTGGCCAGCAGTTCCAAGCCTATGACCAAAGAAGAACTGCTCAAAGTTCTACTTGTGGACGAGGCCACGCTGAATGCCTGGCTGGAAAGCTCACAAGAAAAGCACTTGGTGGTAAGCAAGGAAAACGAATATTACCTGCACTTTGAAAACCCGCGCATGCAGGTCATTCCGCAAACAAAATTTGTGCAGTCACTAGTGACGAAAGCGTATAGCAATACAGCAAAAGTCAGCAAAAACTACTCTAAAAGCCAGATCGAAAAAATTGCCAAGGCGGCCTTTGGCAACAGCTTCACCATACGCCATGCCACAGAGGTGTTTTTACCGGTGATCAACCTCGAGGTGCGGAACCCCGACGGCTCCATCTTCAGCAGCTACTGGAACGCTTTAACCGGTCAGCGCATTTCACCGCGCTACCACTCTGTGGATTAAACCGGCAGACTAAATTGCATGCCTGACCCCGATGCACTATGCCTTTCAGAGGTGCAACATTCTTCATAAATCTTCCAGGGCTGTGCGATTTGTCTATTTTTTTGCATTTTAATGCAAAAATTTTCATCCCTTTTGCTTGTAACTCAATTCAAGCCTATCCGATTGAAGCCCCACGACCCTTCCTCAGCCTGAAGGGCTGGCAGGGCAACAGCCCTTCAGGCTAAGGAAGGGTGGTGGGGCTTCAATCGGATAGGCTTGACCTAAACCAAAACTAGGAAACTGAAATTTTACGGTACTTTTACTTAAATATGGATGAATTTCTCTCGAGAAAAATTGACAAATCGCACATCTCAACTCTAGGCTACTTGCCCTCACCCCCATTCCGGGGGTGAAAACAAAAGAGGGTGTGTCTCGGGTGCAAAGGACATTTGGCCTCAGAGCTGCGGCTGCCGGCATTGGCTAGCGATAGCTGCACGCAAAGGCTCCATGCCCACGCCCTGCATGGCTGAAATCTCAAACAAAACATTGCGGGCACACAGATTTTCGGCCTTGAACAGGGCGATGTGGTCGGCTGACTCTTCGGTATCGACTTTGTTTAAAGCCACCAAAAAAGGCCTTTGCAGCATTTCTGGATTATAAGCCTCTAGTTCCGCCCGCAAAACTCTGTAATCATCTACAGGATTGCGTCCATCTATGCCGGAGGCATCCAAGACGTATATGAGAAGCTTTGTGCGTTCTATATGCCGCAAGAACTCAATGCCCAATCCGCGGTCATCGTGTGCGCCCTCTATAATCCCAGGAATATCAGCTAAAAATATGCGCGTATAATCTTCGAGCTGAATAAAGCCTAAGTTGGGATGTAAAGTAGTAAAGGGATAGGGGGCAATTTTGACCTTTACATGCGCTAAAGTAGACAAGAGCGTCGACTTTCCGGCATTTGGAAACCCCACAAATCCAACGTCGGCAATCAGCTTAAGCTCAAACTCCACCTTCATCGTTCCGCCTTCATAGCCGGGAGTGGAAATATTGGGAGCTTGATGCGTAGGGCTTTTAAAGTGTTCATTCCCGTAACCTCCGCGCCCACCTTTACAAAGCAGCAACTCTTGTTTATGCGTGGCCAGATCACACAAGACAGCCCCGGTAGCTATATCCTTGACCAAGGTACCGCAAGGCAGAGAAAGCACTAGATCTTTTCCATTGCGCCCTGACTGAGAATTAGGGCCACCCGGCATGCCGTTATCCGCCTTGAGAATGCGACGATTGCGGTACCAGTCCAATGAAGCCAATTCGGCATCGGCTCTAAGAATCACAGAGCCCCCCTTGCCGCCATCGCCACCTGTAGGGCCGCCTTTGGGAATAAATTTCTCACGCCGCCAGGCAACGCGACCATTTCCTCCGTTTCCGGCATAGACATCAACAATTACGCGATCAACAAACATAAAACCACAAAGAAGAAATTTTTATAAAAGAACACCGTAAATATAGAATTAGGAAATGCAGGGGTAGCAACGAAAGCGCATTGCCTTTGGATACATTGTAGAGTAGCTACAACCGCGGATCTATAGATATACGGGAAAAATGAGGCTATACCGATGTATAGTGAAGGGAAGAAACGCTAAGGCTAGTGATCTGACCCACTTAAATGGGTACTCTAGCTTTGCACCAGCTAAAGTCACCATTTAAGTGGGTCAGTGCACAAGACACCCGTAATTTAGGCAGCTGTTACGATGGAGACAAAAGTCTTATCAGCTTTGCGGAAGGCAACGATGCCATCGGCCATAGCGAATAAAGTATCATCTCTACCTTGAGCTACATTTTTACCAGAATGCCATTTTGTTCCACGTTGTCTAACCAAAATGCTGCCAGTTGTTACCGTCTGACCAGCACAAACTTTTACACCAAGACGCTTTGAATGGGAATCGCGTCCGTTGCGGGTTGACCCCTGACCTTTCTTATGAGCCATGCTTGTTCTCCTTAGGCGATACGATGTCCATGATTTTTACACGTGAATAATGCTGTCTATGGCCAAAACGGCGATACTGATTGCGGCTTGGCTTATACTTAATCGTGTCTATTTTCAATCCGGGCACTTTGCCAACTAATTCTCCGACGACTTTGCAGCCACCGATAGAAGGAGCACCTAGACTGACTTTAGAACCGTTGTCGTGAAACAACACCATGTCAAATTGAATTTTTGAGCCAGGCTCACCTTCAAGCAAATCGACATCGATGACATCNNACTCGGTATTGCTTGCTACCGATTTGAATAATAGCGTACATGTTTTTACTCCCTTACACTTATCTCTTTGAGATTTTTCGATACATCCTAAAGTGGTAAGTGTAACGAAAGGGTCGATTGAAATCAATTGAAAAAGATAAGACATGCGCTTTTTCGCGACAAACCCATTGAGATAATTGTGTGAGAGTGAAAGCACAAGCAAAAACAGGGGCTCTAATTTAGGAAAATTAAACGCAAAGA
>PLSG01000298.1 GCA_003164155.1 Parachlamydiaceae bacterium
CGTTTTCGGTATTGCATTTGCGCCACTCCCATATATGCGGCTTGCATGGCTTTCAAAATAGGCAAGCCACCTTAGGGAAGCCTCAACCGTTTCGGCTGTAATTTTGGCGGGGTGAATGCCATTAACTGCCTGCTTTACATGCTCTAGGATTAAGCAAAGTGCCGGTAGAAGTTTTTTATACTTGGTTAGATGAGCCTCCATATGAGGAGGCAAAGTTCCCGCCCGCAACCTTTTTTCATACTGCTCTTGCCACTTATCGAATAGGGTTTGAGCCTCATCGGAAAATGACAAAATTACCGGCTCTCCCTTAGGGTCAAGTTGCAAGTTATCCAAGCTGTCAAATATTTGATGCACTGGTGCCTCTAGATCAGAAATGCGTATTCCTTTAGTCAGCTCCCAGTTACTTTTCGGATCTGGCCAGACCATGATCTGAAACCTCTGAATGAACCCATCGTCACCTATACCGCCCTGCATTGCCGAGCGTACATATTGACTTAAAGGTCCAGGCTGGATGCTTCCAAATATAGATAAGCACAAGGCGGGAATATGCAATGATCCACGTCCGATTCTATCGACATCAAAATCTTTATCACCGCTCCAGCTTTCTAAGAAAAATTGCCTATCAGTTTCCCTTCCTGTTTTATCAAAGCTATTAAGCCACCCTGAAAGCTCATCCCGAAATAACAAGAGACCTTGTGGGCTGTCGATCAGCAATTCACCTAGTTTTTCTATGGTTGCATCTTCTGTCTTGTAACGCCTCCTTTTCGGCTCTACGAGCTCATCTTCTACATGAAATGGCACCTGTTTCTGCGAAGGGGATGTAGAAGTAACCGGGCCGTCTAAAGTGTCTTTATACGCCTTTTTGTATACCTCTTCACTGGCCTTTTTTCTGATTTTCCATGCTTCCAAATCNNATGTTGCTTTAATGCAATTTCGTGCTGCTTGGTTGCGCGATCCGCAAGCACAAGCAGTGGGCTAAGTACTGCTTTCATTGCAGGGCTTTTCATCATTGAAGGCCTACCCACGAGCATTCCCCAAAGATTGGGGTGCTCTATCCAACCATTTCCTGGCCTCAGCCTTAAACCTCGTTTGCGCCCTATCAGGCTCCCTAAATAAACAAGAAGGGGTGCAGCAAGTGAATCTTCAGAAATCTGCATCTGCATGGCGTGCCCCCTTATCCACTGAACAACCTCTGCGGGCAATGTATCGGTAGGACAGGGCAATACTCCGCTCAAACTTTCGACTAAAGGCTCGAGCGGCCCCTCAAAAGAAGGCCGATCATCAGCTTTTTCTTCAAAGTACTTACTAGCATCTATGCAGTTTTGGTTCACATGCGCTTCAAATATTTGTCGCAAATAATCCGAGTGAGGTTCATCGATAGGTCCAAAGCCATCCCACTCAGAAGGACAGGAAGACTGCTTTTAAATCCAATCAACTAAATCGGCGCCTTTATTTTGCGCGGGTAGCATGCAGACGGAAATTCTTGCATTGGGGCAAAACTTTTGAATTTCTTTAAAAACAGTTTTTGCATATTTATGCCCTGGAGCATCATCATCGGGGATAATTGCAAACTCTTTCAGTTGGTGTCGAAATTTGGTTAGAATTGCCCAGTCCGCATTTTGGGCTTGGCCAGAGCCCATCATTGAAGTCAGAGCCGTGAATCCAAGGTGCTGCGCAGCGGCAGCACATTTTTCTCCTTCAAAAATATATACCTTTTCTTCAGAATGGTGGTTAGGTATTGAGTCTAGACCATAGAGGGGTAGGGGAGTTGGCGCTCCTTCTACCCACTTCCCATCCTTGTCAAGTCGATATTGGTGAAACCATTTTTTTGAACTGCCCTTAGCGTCATCATGCCTTGCGACTATAGCGACAATATTTCCACCTTCATCCAGGTACTTCCAGTGGGAGCGAAGATTTTTGCGTGAAACTAGTTCAGGAATGTCTCTCATGCCACCCTCCACTCACTTGTAAGTTTCTCTAAGGCTTCCTTGAAAGCCAGCTCATACTTTTTTTGAACAAAGGCTATGATGTCCCCACCTCTTGCATCACAAGAAAAGCAGCGGAATGCCCCACTCTCATGGTTGACGTAAAAGCTTCCCTTCTTCCGGTCTGCATGAAAAGGGCAAATTCCAGCCGATTTCCAAGAGNNATGCGCGGCAACTTCTTGCCCTTCATGCACGTAAAAGTCTATGGGGTTAATGCGCCCTTTGACATGAGAAGCATCAACATGGTGGTGTTTTTGAAAAAAATGTCTCATGACTGACCCCCAGCTTGCTGCTCTATCCAGGCATCGAATAGGTCTTGGCGCAGGTAAAGGCGCTTGCCTATTTTCCGGACAGCGACATCAAGACTATTTCGATGACGCATTATCAAATAATGCCTCATTTGCCCGATAGTAAAGGGGTAGCGGTTACTTTCCGCGACTTGTTTTATACTTAGGTATTGAAAATCACTCATAGGCGTCTCCTTGTGTTAGCTCTATTGGATACACGCCCACTGTACAGCAAATGTGTGGAAGCCTGTCGGCACGGTGGTGGACACTTTTGATTAGATGTCTTAGGTGTCTAATAATTAGTTATTTAGGTATGTAGCGATGATTGTCGAAATGATGTGGTGGGCTAAGCATGGTGACGTAGGTAATATTGCCAAAAGCTGGATTGAGCGCACAATTTTCAAAGGCACGGTCAAATGTGCGGGTTAAAGTCCTTTTTGGACATTGTAGAATTGTTTTTCGAGGAAATTTCGAGGGAATTCTTGATAATGCCAATAAATATCCAGCAACCCGTTTGGAGATTCTGATTTTCCTCGAGCCAAAAAGGGTCGGAATCCATATGACGGGATAGTCCCCCTCTGTGCAAATAGAAGAAGCCTCTACCTTTTCTATCATTTCCACATAAGTAGGCAACCTCAGACGCGAGGCAGTTAGACACATCCAACATAATCCCAGACTTTCAAGTGCAGAAAGACGGCTGTTTGGCCGACCTTCAAGGACCATACGCTGTAATTCACATAGAATACTACATGCAGCTTCCTGAGGTATTGCGTAGACCTCTGGCTGATTTTTTCGTATGATTGTGCCGCAGCGAATATCCATTTTTTTGGGAAAAATCTGCTCTATAAATGCAATTTCTTCGGGTGCAATTTTTCTCATATATCCTAAGAAGCTTTTTAAGGCTCGCCATTCTAGGCGAGCTCCTTTTCCTTCTCTTTCTACAGTTTCTGCAGTGCGAAGTAGGTAAGCATAAAGTGTTTCATCTTCCAATGGCTTTTCGATTTCAAATTCGTCAAAATCGCCATAGTACTTATCTGTCTGTTCTAGCCATTCTTTCCAGCACTTTATACATGTTGCTGCTTTTTCCTTTGCGCTTTCAGAAAGCGGTGGATTATCAAAGATCCACTTTTCTAACGCAATTATTTCCATAAGATCTGTGCCCCCATGAAGCCAACAGCGTGCATGCTTTTGTCTCCAATTTTTTTCGGAAGCCTGCTCAAAATTGGGATTGTTTTTTTCGATTGGTAGCCAAAGGTTTCTGCCTTTTTGGAGCTCTGTTTTCAAATCAATTAAAATACCTTGAGCTTCTAGGATAGCGTTCATAATATCTCCTTAACCTATAATTCGTTACATTTATGCAAAAATTGAGGCTGATTTTCTAATCGCTGACGCGCATGCTCAATGGCTTTATGCAACTTCTCTTGCAGTACTTCCTTGGGCGGCAGCTCTGTCAAGTATTCGGCGACGTGAATGCCAGAGCGGCTAAGCTCCAATAGCTCAATCCGCTCCCTTTTTTTGCCAGCGCAGAGAATAAGCCCCATGGGAGGCTCTTCTCCCAAGCGGCGTTCATACTTATCTAGCCATCTCAAATAAAGCTCCATTTGCCCTTTGTGCTCAGGCTTGAAGTCGCCTAGNNCTATGAAAAAAGAGGAGATCGATATGAAAATCCTCATCATCTATTGTGATGCATTTTTGGCGTGCAAGAAAGCAAAATCCTGTCCCCAACTCAAGCAAAAATTGCTCGAGTTCCCGCATGATTGCATCTTCAAGGTCTTTTTCGAGATAGCGGTCATTGAGATTTAAAAAC
>PLSG01000523.1 GCA_003164155.1 Parachlamydiaceae bacterium
CTTTTTGCAACAGCTGCTGTTGCGCAGCTTGTAGCGTAGCGGTGCGTTCGGCTATAGTTTGAGCGTTTTGCGTCAGTTCCTGGAAGGTGTCATGTTCAGTCTCAGCTAAAGCGTTTTCTAGGGCATGAATCGCCGCAGTATGTGCCTCGATGGCGCGGTCTCTTTGCTGCAGCTGTTGTTGCGCAGCTTGCAGTGCAGTCATGTGTTCGGCGAGAATTTGCGCGCCTTGAGCCTGTTTTTGCAAGGCGTCGTATTCCATTTTAGCATGTGCACTTTTTAGAGCCTGAATAGACGATGCGCATTCTTCTATGCTGTGGTCTTTGCTGTGCAGCAGCTGTTGAGCCTCTAGTTCTTTTTCCGCGAGGTTTTTTTTGAGGGAGTGGATGGTGGCCGTATGTATTTCGATGAGGCGATCTTTTTGATTGAGCAGGTTGTGGTTGTCGTGATCGTTTCTAGCCGAAGTGCTCTTTAGAATATGGACTGCCGCCGCGTGGGTTTCATTGAGCGCGTCTTTTTGAAGCAAGTGCTGTTGAATTTCAATGTCTTTCTTCCCCAGCATTTCTTTTAAGGCAAAAATGGTGGCCTGATGCCCTTCGATGAGCTGGTCATTGCATTGATGCTGTTGGTCAGCGGCTATCATTTCGGCTTTGGCAGTAGTTAGAACATCGACCAGCTGCTCGTTTTCCGTTTTTAAGGCGGCCAGCGCTTTGCCGGCATTGAGCAGTTGTTCTTGATCATTTTCTCTGAGCTGGGCCATCATAAGCAGTTTGTCGTCCAAGCCCCAGAGGTGCGATAGCGCAGAACGGGAGACGTTAGCCGAAGAGCTCACTTTAGAAAAAAGCGCATATAGCGCATCTGCTAAGTTAGTTTGCGCAGGAGCTTTCGCCCTCAAATGCAAGGAGCTCTGCTTGATAACTGCCAAGGGAGGTTCTACGAGGCTGGAATGCGCTATTTGCTGTGCTTCTGTATAGGCTAAAGCGGCAATTGTCAAAGTTAGCATATTAGCTAAAGTCATCCCACCCCACCAAAGAAAATCTGCTGAATAGATGGAAGGAGAGGTCCAAGGATAAATCCAGAAGGAGGCTCCGGCCATGAGGGCCAGTCCGCACGACAAGCCCAAGCTGCGCCATTTTATGCAGAGGGGGATGCACAAAGTGGCGATGCAAGGCAGCATTAGATAGGTGAAGATGCCTTTGGATAGAATGAGGGCAAAGGTTAGCAAGATGAGCATAGGTCCGAGGTAAGACCACAGCTGCACTCTTTGGGCTGTGTTATTTTCTATAGTTTTGGCTTTTGTCATTATTTTGCCTTGCTGGTCATTGCGCGGTCCTGTTATTCTAAACAACTGTGAATAAGTAAACTGTAAAATTTTGAGAATTAGCATCGGCGATTTGGAGATTTAAATGCATTGGAATGTTATCGATTCTGGAATAGCTTCTGCTCAACAAAACATGATCTGCGATTATGACTTATTGCAGGGCTTGTCGTCAACAGCCAATCCTATCTTGCGCTTCTATGATTGGGAAGGCGATTGTGCGACTTACGGATATTTTATCGATCCGGGACACTATTTCAAATCCGCAGGAGTTGAGAAATATGGTCTGCATACGGCGCGGCGTCCCACAGGTGGAGGGATAGTCTTCCATCATTGCGATTTTGCTTTTTCAGTTTTAATCCCCGCTGCACACCCCTTTTATGGGTTGAATACTTTGGAAAATTATGCCTGTATCAATAATGTGGTGATTCAAGTTGTGCATAAATGGCTAAAGAGTGCTTTAAAGCCCGTATTGCTGACCTATGAAGATGGCCAAGATCATGCCCAGTCCAAGCATTTCTGCATGGCCAAGCCCACCAAGTACGATGTGATGCTGGAGGGAAAGAAAGTCGGCGGGGCTGCGCAGCGCAAGACCAGGTGTGGTTTTTTGCACCAAGCGTCCATAGCTCTTTTACTGCCCTCCGAAGAGTATTTGCAGGCTGTGTTAAATGTCGAGCAGGGGGTGATCTCCGCCATGCAGCGGCATACTTATCCTCTGTTGGGAGAAGATGTGCCCTCTATCGGCAAAATGCAAAACATCCGCAGGGAGCTTCAGAATATGCTCACTCAAGCCTTTATGGATAGTGATGTCACAGAACCTAGGAAATTTTAACGCAAAGAAACACACAAAGATCACAAAGGTCGCAAAGAAAAATATTTTCTGCTTTGTGTTTTAAAATTTTTTTCTCTTTCTTCTTTGCGGCCTTTGTGATCTTAGTGTGTTTCTTTGGGTTAAAATTTCCTAAATGCGCTGACCGAAAAGATGAAAAAGGCCTCTTTTTTTTGCGCTCTTTGCGTTCTTTTGCGGCCAAACTGTTAAGCACGAGTGTTACTCAACTTTGAATCATGCTACCTTTTCTCTTATCTTTTCCCTCTTCTGCTATCCTTCTCATGCTGTAAATTTTTACAGAAGTGCTTACTTTATTGTGTAAAAGGACTTTTTTTGTTAGCATGTAACGTCATATTGAAATTATGGGAACTGTTGAAATCCTTAAATTCGGGGGATCCATGCTGCATTTCTTTCGCAAATATCAACGCTATTTCTTCGTTGTGATCACTACGGTGATTGTTATCTCATTTTCATTTTTTGGTACTTATAGCACTATTTCCGGGCCAAATCCCAGAGAAGCTACGGCTTTTGTGGCCATAGATGGCTCGTCAGTCACAAGAGCAGAGCTCGATGACATGGTGAATTTTCTTTCTTCGGATAACGAAGACAAGCTCTTGTCTGGCGGCGTTTGGGGGCCTAACTTCTTGAACGACGGCGTCATCAAGAAAAGTTTCTTGGAAAATGGCTTGTCAAATATTTTGGCGGCCCAGTACGTGGGCGATATCAAAGAAGATCTGCAGAAGAGATTGGATAAGGAAAAGAATTACGTGCCTTATACCCACCCTCAAGCTTCTTTTATCAACGCCGATAATGCGTGGTCGTATTTTGCTCCAGAGGTGAAAACCAATCTGGTTGCCCTGCAAAGGGCGGCAAGTGCAGCTGACAGTGCTTCTGATCCGGCGGCTTTTGTTTTGCGCACAAACCTCTATTTGGCTGAGAGAAAATTTCCATCGTCTGCCTTGCGCCAAGTGCTGCGCTATCAGGAAAAGCAATATCAATGGGTCATGCCAGATCCCGATTTGATGAGTTCGAGCATCGCCCTATTTGGATACCGCGGACTCGACGACTGGTTCGGACCGCGTTTCATCCGCGTGGTTGGTCAATTTGTAATCAATGCCGCTAAGATAGCCGAACAGAAGGGCTATAAAGTCACAAACGAAGAAGCCCTGGTGGATTTATTGCGCAATGCTGAGATCAGCTATAAGCAAAACCTCAACAGTCCACAGGTAGGGGTAGCTAACCGCGAAGAATATTTCAGCGAACAGCTACGCCGCTTGGGCCTCGACCAAAGCAGTGCGATTAAGACCTGGCGCCAAGTGCTGCTCTTCCGCCGTTTGTTCCAAGACATGGGAAATAGCGTCTTCGTGGACAGCTTGGCTTTTCAAAGTTTTGGAGCCTATGCCAAGGAGTCATTGGAAGGGGACTTATATCGCTTGCCCGATGCCCTGCATTTCGGCAGCTTCAGATCTTTGCAGCTTTTTGAAGCCTACCTCGAAGCGGTAACTAAAAAAGATCCTCGCGCTAAAAACATGCTAGCCCTTCCTAAAACTTTTAAATCACCCTCAGAGGTGCTTAAGCTCTACCCTGAATTGGTCCAGAAAAAGTATCTGGTGAACATTGCCCAAGTAGATAAGCTCGGCTTGCAAGAAAAAGTCAGCCTCAAAGATACCTGGAATTGGGAATTGGAAGATGCCAACTGGGCGGCTCTGAAAAAGAATTTTCCCGAGTTATCCGCTAAGGAATCCGCTTTAAAAGCAGGTAGCCGCGAGGAGCGCTTTGCCTTGCTAGAGGGTTTGGACAGCAATACACGCGCTAAGGTAGATGAGTTTGCGCGTTTAGCTATCGTCGATGCGCATCCTGAATGGCTGGAAGGTAAGTTGCAGGGCAGCCAGAGTGTGAAAAAAGTGATCGCTTTGCGCAGCAAAGGCGGGGAAACTCCCGTTCAAGGCCTTGTAAAACGCGATGAACTGATCCGCCTCTTGGATGCTGCCCCCTTATATAGTGAGCAAAGCTCTGAGCTGCCAGTCAATGCTAACCAGAAAAAGCTCGATAAATTTAGTGGCGACGGCAAGATGTTTTACCGCATTCAGGTCATCGAACGAGTCCCCGATTGGCAGATACTCTCCTTTAAAGAAGCGTTGCAAGACGAGGCTTTGAATCAGCTACTCAAAGACCAGCTCGAGATTTATTATGCAGAAGCGCAAAAAAGCCAGCCGGAGCTCTATCAGAATAGCGACAATACATTCAAGCCCTTGAGCGATGTACAGGACTTGCTAGCCCTAAAGTACTACGACAAGCTTTTAGGTGCCATTAAAGATGATTTTAGCGCAACGCTTAGCCCTGAGCAGCGTGTGACTCAATCTTTTAGCTATGATGTCTTAGCAGCTCATCGCCTTTTCTGGTATGTTCGCCAAGCTAAAGCAGCTATAGTAAAAAACCCCCAAGGGGCTTCTTCCGAGTGGTATCTGGTAGGGGAAAAGGCGTCCGATGCGGCCAATGCTCTGCAAGCAGAGGCTAGTTTACAGGATCAGTGGAAATTGGCAAAAGAGCCCTTCAAAATGGATCGCAGCTCTAATACGTTGACAGGATTTGGCGACCAAGATCCCTTCGCATTGCCCGTGCATGCCTGGTCTGGGGTGAACGTATCCCCCAACGGCGGCATTAGCTTTTTCGAGATCAGCAGTAAGGGGCTGGATGAAGATCTGGCTGTGGTAACTAGCAAGATGAAAGAAGCACATGGCCTTTTGTCGGCGGATGCTCAGCGCATGCTGATGCAAAATCTGCTAAAGGAAATTGTGAGCAAGAAAGCTATCTCGCTAGATTATTTGAAGGTTGCTTACACCCAAGAATCAGAGCAGATTTCAGTTGAGTAATCCAAGTTTAACAGAATCAATTTAATGGTTCGTTAGATAGATGTCGCCCCTCCGGGGCTTTATATCTTTTTTCTACTGTCCCAGGGTTCGCTCGCCGCTTCCGCGGCGGCGCTCACCCTGGGCTTACAGAGGCCACCCCTCCGGGGCTTAGGGTACGGCCAGGCCAAACCAATCAATTCTACCTTGACATGGTGTACTAGCTACTCAATCTTCGTGTAGAGCATCATCTGTATCGCTGGTAATTTCTGGGAGTAATTCGTGATTTTCTTCTCCCGGTTCTTCAGTCGGCATGCTCTCGAATTTCACTTGCTCTAATTTCACTTGCTCGGATTTCATCTGAGTGGCGGGCGCGCTGAATTTTCTCAGGCTTTCTTTTGTGTCTTGAAGAAATCTCAACTCCTCCTCTAAAACTGTGCGGTCTCTAGTCTTTTCCCTCCATGCCTTAGTCGTGGAATCTTCCAGCAACTTAGTTTTTTGAAAATGCACAAAAGTCTCTAAAGCTTGGGCGTTGACTTGGGCATAAGCGAAAGTTGGATCGATGTTGTAGGTGTTGACTTCAGGCACTTTGCTGACGACTGCTAGTCCCTCTTCTTCTTCATCTACCGACAGCAGAGAGGCTGAGTCGGATCTTCTATCTTTTGGCTTAGTAAATTCGGAACTATTTCCCACCCTTTCATCCTCAGTTCTTTCTGAATTCCTCGTAGTGAGCTTTTTGCAAAGGAGATGTGCAGCGGGGGCTGTCCGCTTTCTTTCAGTTTCTCCTCGCGGAGCGACGTAAAAAGCTTGGATGGTGGAGTTGACTGCGTTGACGCGTTTGATAATCTCTTCTGCTATCTGCTTGCGGTAATTATAGGCTTCTTCCGTAGACTTTTGCGCAGCTTCTGCCCCAGCCTTAGTGGTTTTTTCTTTGAACTCTTTAGACTCCGCAGCTATTGAGATCAGGGCGGAAGAGCATGCGCTGCTTGAGGAGATATTGCGGAAAACTTCAAAGCTGAAGCTGTGCATTTTTTCGGACAGCTTATATAGCTCAAGCCAAGCGGTTTCATTTTTTAACTTGGCTTGTGTTTCTACTTTTACTACTTCGCGGATAACTTGCTCACACTTCTCTTTGGCTAATTTTTCGCTACGTTTGGCTTCAAGGATCAGTTTGCCCAAGGCGGTTACTCTTTCTGCCAGGGCTTTTTTTACATCGTCCGCAGATGAGATAGTAGTGCTTTCCGAGGTGGCTTTGAATCCCATAGAAATGGTATTATATAGATCTGGTATTGTTGTTCCCACTAGATTGGCCAAGGCATTGTATAATCCAATACCTGAACTTGTATCTGGCTGTGTGGCATGGGACATAGGCCTTCTCCTTTTTTGTAGGCGACTTTTATATTAAAACACCTTAGGTATATTTTTATGCTAGATTTGGATTTAAGTCCATTAACTCCGATAAGTTTTTTTGCTTTAAGTTTAGATTGTCGATATGTTTCCCCGAAAGCTCAACTAGACCTGCCGGATTATTGCCGCCTGCCTAGCACTGCCGCCTTATGCGGCGAAGAGCCGTTTGCTGAAGTTTCCCTGGGCTGGAATGCTGAAGGGCTCAGTTGCCAGGTTAAAGCCCTCACGGAGGTCGTGCATGCCTATTTTCCCGAAATTCAAAGAGGCGATAGCGTAGAACTTTTTTTTGATACGCGCGATGTGAAAACGTCTGGATGGAATACGCGCTTCTGCCATCATTTCTTTTTCCTGCCCAAAGAGGTCGAGGGAACCGTGGCTGGCGAACGCACCGCTTTTCGCACCGAAGACCGGCATGAGTTGTGCACTGCTGCAGCCCTTAAAACCCGCACGGTCATCGGAAAAAATGGATACACCATACATGTCTTTATTCCAGCGACCTGTCTGCATGGCTTCGATCCCGAACAATTTGGCAGATTGGGCTTTGCCTATCGCATCAACCGCTGTTCGGGGCGCTCTCAGCATTTTTCCGCAGTTACGCGCGACTATCAAGTCGAACAGCAGCCTTCCCTGTGGAGCAGCATGCTGCTGGCCAAAGGATGAAGGTTGCTCCGTCCATTTAAGAGGGGTTATGGTTCTGGGCTATTCACTATACAGCACGCCTTCAGAGTGCGGAATTTTACTTAGTTTATCTAGGGCAACGCCTTTGCCTACCCATATCTTTGCATTCACCCCCGAACGAGGCAGTTGCAAAAGTCCAAAAA
>PLSG01000305.1 GCA_003164155.1 Parachlamydiaceae bacterium
TTTCAGGAAGTTTGTGCGGCCATACGCGCGCGCCTCGGTTGCTGATCATATTCAGTTGCAGATCATCACTTTTGAGGGAGGCGATCTTGCGCTGCAGATCGTCCAGGCTTTGTCCCCATTGTATAAAAATATCCACTCCTACCACGGTTTTTTCTGTTTGATGAGGAATGGTTTTGCTTGGCTTATGTAGATTCGGTGTCTTGTCTGCATAGTGCACAGATGGCAGCTTTGTTGGCTCCATCCCCAGTCGATCTACTACGGCTTGCGCAAATTCCTTGGTGCCTACCTTCAATTTGCTTACCTGCTCTTTAAATATATCGTAAGTGTGCACGCCATCTTCTAAAGTTTTCAGCCAAGCGTTGTGGATGTTCGAGGCAATTGCCGTTTGCCCAAGATGAGCTAACATCATGACGCTGGCCAGTAGCAGGCCTGAAGGGTTGGCCATATTCTGCCCGGCTCTTCTGGGAGCCGAACCGTGAATGGCTTCAAACATGGCGCGGTGTTCGCCTATATTGGCCGAGCCTGCCAGCCCTACCGAACCTGCTATTTGCGCGGCGACGTCAGAGAGTATATCTCCATAGAGGTTAGGCATGACGATGACATCAAAGGCATCAGGTGTGTCGGCTAGCTTGGCAGCCCCTATGTCCACAATCCAGTGTTCTTTGAGGATATCGGAGTATTCTTCGCCGATTTCATTAAAAATCTTATGGAAAATTCCATCCGAGAGCTTTAAAATATTGTCTTTAGTAAAGCAGGTCACCTTTTTGCGGCCGTTTGCCCGGGCGTATTCAAAGGCATAGCGCACAATCCTCTCACAGCCTGGACGCGTAATAATCTTCAAGGCTTGGTAGACTTGGGGTGTATGCCGGTATTCTATGCCGGTGTAGAGATCTTCTTCATTTTCGCGGATAATCACCACATTCATGGCGGGATGCTTTGTGTCGACAAAAGGATGATAAGCTATGCAGGGGCGGACGTTGGCGTAAAGGCCTAAAGTTGTGCGGATTGTGACGTTTAGACTTTTGAATCCTCCGCCTTGGGGGGTGGTGATAGGTGCTTTGAGAAAAGCCTTTGTCTGGTAGATGGTATCCCAAGAATGCTGCGCTATACCCGTGGGCTCACCCTTTAAATACTCCTTTTCTCCAATCTCGATCTTATGAATCTCCACGGCAGCACCAGCTTCACGCATGATATGCAAAGTGGCCGCCATGATTTCCGGACCAATGCCATCGCCTTCAGCTACCGCTATAGGAATTTTTGCTCCTGTCATAGATGCCCTCTTTTAAGTTAGTGTATAAAAATTCATTCTAGTGCGGGCTAATTTTGGAGTCAATCAGATGTCGCATGGGGATTGAAATTTTATTGCTTTTTCTTTACTCTAACTGCTTCAACCACTTAAACTGCTGGAGAACCGCATGTTAAAAGCCCTGCTACAAGCTAAACGCCACTATCTGGATCATTTTTTTGAGCACGTCGATGTGTCCAGCATGGAAAAGATGCTGCATGCCCTCCATCAGTGCCGTGGCGGAATCTTCTTTTCAGGGGTAGGTAAAAGTGGTTTGGTGGCTCAAAAAATTGCCGTGACAATGGCTTCGACGGGCACTCGGGCGCTTTTTCTATCTCCCACCGATGCGCTGCATGGCGATATCGGCCTGGTTTCTCAAAACGACTTGTGCGTGCTGATCAGCAAAAGCGGCGAAAGCCAAGAGCTCTTAAACCTCGTTCCCCATTTACAGCAAAGAGGGGTTTGCTTGGTGGCCGTAGTATCCAATCCCTCCAGCCGGCTGAGCAAGCTTTGCAATTTGAGCATGCACCTGCCTCTTAAAAAGGAACTATGTCCTTTTGATCTCGTGCCCACTACTTCAGCGGTCATTCAGCTTATTTTAGGGGATGTACTGGCGGTGGGTTTAATGCAGCTAAACAATTTTGACTTAGCTCAATATTCGCTCAACCACCCCTCTGGCAGAATAGGAAAAAGATCCAGCTTAAAAGTAAAAGACCTCATGCGCTCCTCTGATGCGATACCCAAGTGCGCTCCCCAAGCAAAACTAGTCAATATACTGTATGAACTCTCCAGTAAACAATGCGGCTGCATTTTGGTAGTGTCGCCAGAAAATAACTTATTGGGGATTTTCACGGATGGCGATTTAAGGCGTGCATTGGAAAAATATAATGCTTTGGTCTTTGATATGCGCGTTGATCAGTTGATGAATCCTTCGCCGCGCTGTACGGATCCCGAAGAGCTAGCCTGGGAAGCCTTGAAAACCATGGAGTCTATCGTGTCGCAACCTATTACTGTGATGCCTGTGGTGCTGGAAAATAAGCAAGTGGTGGGCTTGCTCAAAATGCACGATGTGATTCAAGCTGGATTGTAATCTGAAAATGCGAGCATGCCATGAAGTTGTTAATTCGCCATGCGCATGCCCATATATTTATTATAGCCAGTATTTATTATAGCCAGGCTATCTGTTAGGAAGGGGTTCCTCGATGATTGCCTGGCAGTACACTTAAGCTGAACTTATTAGTTACTACTATAGTAAACGCCTTTTTACCTGAGGAAGTGCTTTCTTGTTGCTTCGGACAAAAGTGAGCTATTCCTCAATGCTTGAGCATCGCTTTGGGAGATACGCGATGCTGTCTACGCATATAGGTATATATGAGAAATGTTAAGATTATTTAAATGAAAAGTGAATTTTTCGAGAATTTGCTTTTTTTTTGGCGTGGCTCAAAGTTGGGTAACACGCATGCTTAACAAATTGGCTGCAAAAGAAAGCAAAGCAGGCAAAAAAAAAGGCTTTGTTCACCTTTTCGGCTACTGTTTCTTCATCTTCTCATATTTTTCCCATCCTGAAATTTTTACAGGATGGGAAGGATTAGGAGATATAGCTTATTCATTGTAATAAGTTTCCCTGTGATGGTGCACATGGCCAAAAAAGAATGTGTTTTTTTTGTGTGCTCTGCGTTCTTTTGCGGCCAATGTGTTAAGCCTGACGTGTCTGGGTAATGCCTTGAAGCTTATGGTGATCCCACAGAGTTTCTGGTGAATGCATCAGATGATTGACATAGCGGGAGATGACAAAGAGATAGTCGGAAAGGCGGTTGAGATAGATGACCACATTCTGCGAGACATCTGCCCGGGCCCCTAGCGGTATGACCGATCGTTCCGCCCTTCGGCAGATGCTGCGGGATAGCTGCAGCATTGCCCCGGCGGGATGCCCGCCTGGTAAAATGAAAGTCTTAAGCGGGGGCAATGCCTCTTCCATGCTATCGATCCATTTCTCCAACATCTGGGAAGCTTCGCTATCGAAGCGCGTCTTATCAATTTTGTCAGCTACGGCGCGTGTCCGCGGCGTTGCTATGGCTGCGCCCAAATCGAATAGAGCATGCTGTATAATCTCAAGCTGCTCTAGGCTGGGATGCAGTTCCGGCAAATGGGCCATCAAGGAGATAGCTACTCCAATTGTCGAGTTGCACTCATCGACAGTGCCCAAGGCTTCAATGCACACATCATTCTTGGGTACGCGCTGTCCTGTAAAAAGGGAGGTTTCCCCTTTATCGCCTGTGCGAGTGTAAATTTTCATCGCCTTGCTCCTTATGTTTAAAGCGCCAATATAGCAGCGTGCAAATTAATGGCAAAGCAGCAAAGATTTAAAAAAGCTAAGTCCGTTTGGATTGAAATTATATTCTGCCTTCTTCTAAACCCCGGAGGGGGGGCACTTGTAAACCCAGGGTGTGCGATTTGTCAATTTTTTTCGACATAAATCCATCCGTATCTAAGTAAAAGCACTGGCAAAATTTCCATTTCCTGGTTTCGATTTGGGTTAAGAAATCCAGCCTTTAGTTGTCCTTTCTAAACCCCGGAGGGGTTGCATCTGTAAGCCCAGGGTGAACGCCGCCGCGAAGGCGGCAAGAGAACCCTGGGTAAAGCATAAAAGATATAAAGCCCCGGAGGGGCGACACCTGAATAATCAAGATTTGAAGAATTGTAGTGGATTTGTAAATACTCAGTTTGCCCAAAAATTGCATTTAATGGTTCGTTAGATAGATGTCGCCCCTCCGGGACTTTATATCTTTTTTTATGCTTTACCCAGGGTTCTCTTGCCGCTTTCGCGGCGGCGTTCACCCTGGGCTTGCAGAT
>PLSG01000065.1 GCA_003164155.1 Parachlamydiaceae bacterium
TCACTAAGCTAGTCCGAAAAAGTGGGCAACACATATTGCGTAGTGGTGATTTTCGGGCGGACTCTTTTCCGGATTTTGGCTTTGGACTTCTGATCTCTTTTCGCATCCCATGAAGGCATTTATTTCCCCTAATTCGATTCAAATTTTTGAATACTCACATTTCGAAAAAACATCGACATTCAAAGTGCTAGAAATATCCGCCTTGGGGCCCACTCCCATAAAGAGGTTGATGTTCGTTTCCATAATAAGCATTCATCGCTTCACGATAATCTTTCAAATCCTCCTCTTGCGTCCTAGCCTTCTTAAGGCTCATAGCAAGATACCGGAAAGCATCTGCACCATTTGAAAAGTGATCGTGCCTCGGGTGATCTCGCCAACACCCTAAAGAATCATTCCATTCTTTGCGGTAGTTCTCAAGCGCTCTGATCCCCTTCTCACATTTTACCTCATCCCACCAGCAACGCGAAAGAATACCACGTGTCGCATCGATCCCCTCATTCAAGCCAAGCCGCGGTAAAACCGTGAACTCAAGCCCCAAATTGCGGGCGCTCTGCACCCTTGTGAGTCCTGATCCAAGCTCGTGGGAACTTGCGTCATGGGGAACAAAAGTCCGCTCAATGAGATAGGGCTTGCTTTTGATAAGTTTAATATAGTGCTGAAGGGCTTCCCCGCTATTCTCATAGTAGTCAATCAATCTAATCTCTGCCCCGTGTTGTTGCCAAAACCACAACGCCATTGCATCATTAAATCCTAAGTCCATTGCAACGAACACGGGCAACGCCTCATCATAGGGAACGTTCCCGATTCGCCGTTCCACGCGTGCTTTTGTCATATGCTTACTGTAGTAATGGCCTTCAACGTTGGCTTGGAAAGCTTCCGTGGCTGTGCTTGGATACTCGCGTAGCATATCATCGCCCTGGGTCTTGTGCTTAGCTGCATACCAGGCCATCTGAGGGGGAGTAATATTAATCGCGTGTACTTCCTGCAATTCCTTGAAGTACTTTATCAGATCCTCGGGAATGTTAACGGATTCGGCAAGGCGGTATTCTGGGTGTTTATGCCATGGCATGAAATGAAACTTATAGTCCAATGGATTTAGGCTTTTACCGCCATCTCTCATTTTCTTAGCTTCGACACATAAATTGTAAAATGCCCCCTCGCGCCCGCGGGCTGTGCTCTCGATGAAGCAATAAGAGCCTGTAGCGATAGTGTTCAACGATCCCGTCAAAATCTCATTTGCCCTTTTAATATCATCTGAGGCTATCTTTCCGAACTCGCTTATAAGGAGGTACTGAAAGGTTGCGCTCCTTAAGCTAGTGCCAACACGAATGATGCTATTATTCGAAAAGGTAAGCTCCTTTGCTGAATCAATATTGGCAATACGTATAGCCTTAATAGGCTCTGGAAGGCAATCATAGGCGAACTTTATCTTTCGAAATATGTACTTAGCGTTTTCTTCGGTGTCTGCAATAATCCCACAGCTAACATTAGAGTTAAATAAAGCTGTGTCCAGAAATAACAATGTTATGAAAGTCGTTATGCCAAGCTGCCTAGCCTTCAAAACGATATTGCAGTAATGAAGCTCATCATAAAGCTGGGTTTGCGCCCAATTGCGTTTAAAGATCAGCTTCTCACCTTTCTTGTTTGTGATATAATACAAGTTATTTAAACGCCATTTTCTATCACTCAAAAGCTTCGTAGCTGCCTCAATATCATTCTGCATTGTTTTCATTGATTAATTCTTTTGTTCCGCCATCGACAATATTAAGCACACACAATAAAGGATTCAAAGCATCGCCCGATAACTTGGTTTCGGCTTTATCTGTCCACCCACAGGTATTTGCTAAAACTAGCTTGGTTATGGAGGAATTGAACTTATTTAAAAGCCCTCCTCTTATCAACAAGCTCTTTTGCCACGCTTGCGATCTCGCATACACTTCCGAAAACTTTTCGTTCATCTCCGAAAACTCTGTGAGTCGCTGCGGTGAATAGCCTCTTTGCGCAGCAAAATCCTCGTACCAAAGCGAGTTTTTGTCCTGCATCCATTCAAGGAAAGCTTTAGCTTCCGCCTCGATGAATTTGGGTGTGTATTTCTTTGGGCGCCCTCCTGTCTCGCATCCTGAGTAAGGCGCGTGGCCTTTAGGTGCTGGCATTCTCCCCCCCTGCGTTCTTTATCTCATCAAGCATCTCATCAATATATTGCTCCCTATCTTCCTCATCTTCAAAAATAGGAAGTGATGGCTCATATCTAACAACTTCAAGTTTTGTGGAAGAAATCGTAACGAGATGCCCGTCTATCAACATAAGAAAAGCCCCTCTTTCCTTAGCCATTATCTCTCTAGATAAGACAATGGAATATTCTTTTTCAGAAAGATTAGGTATTAACCCTATCGTGTGCTCATCAATAACAACCCCTTCACTTCCTTCTAAATAAAAACCATTCTCATCAGGATATAAACTTGTGTTTTCATTTATGTGATCCTCTGTCAATCTCATAATTTTCTTCTGCTTTACTAATTCATTCATAAATTCAATCCTTATTTTATTTTGAAATCCCACAATAGCGCATATTCTTATTTTAGGCTACGCTCACGGTAATCAGCGTTTCCGCAAACCCTGCGTAGGATTTCGTAGCTTTAATATCAGACACTAAACTATCGTCAAACAACACAATAGAATTCATACAATCTAAAATAAACTTTATCAAGTTGTCCAAATCCGGCTTAATAATGTGCGCCGCTTTAGTTTCGATTAGCTCCACCCTTTTCTTCTTAGACATTGATTTCGGCACTGGCATCATAAAGCTCAGGGTGATGCTAACTTTTCCAGTCAAAGGGGATCGCGTCCCCCACTGCGTTTTTAAAATGGCGCGGGTCAACTGCTTTTCCTTGTACTTTGGATCGTAGGTTCGGAACCTCGACAATTTTGGCCTGGCCTGGGGCACTGGAACACCGGCTATCGAGAACGAAAAATCAGGCATACAAGAATTTCCTCAATGAAGGATACAAGATCAAAACGCAATTAAAAGCCCTAGGATCGAAATGTTATCACATCCCTAGTACAGGTCGCCTATTCAAATAAACGGGCGTAGAGATCAAGCTAGCTATCTTCTTCCGAAGGCAGGGGAAGGCGGCCTGGGTGCTGGCCGCTTTGGGGGATCAAACCACACCCTTGCAGGCTTGGCCGGGGCTGCTGGCGCTGCGGTGCTCGATGGCATTGGCTTGACCTGCGCAGGTCTATCTGCTGCCGGTGAACTAGATCGGTGTGAGCTGGCTACATCGAAGCCATTCGCCGGTTGCTTCGGCTGCGCAGGTGCCGCTGCTTGCGGGGCTGGCTCGACTACGGCGGCGGATGCGGTGTTGTCTTTAGGCTTGGTGTCTGCCGTTGGTTGCAGCGCTCCCCCTTCTAAGCGTTCTATGTATTCGATCGCTAGGCGACGCAATTCAGCCAAGAACGCCTTTTGTTTATCCGCTTTTGCAAAGGCAAATGTCGGATAACGAATTTCTCCATCAACTTTTGACGGCATGTTTATGTGAAAAAAGCTCTTTTTTCTTACAATATACAACCCGCGCAGGTCGATTTCCTCGCCTCCAAGGGCAAAACGCATGTGCAATGTGCCGGTCAAGAACGTTTCCGTTCGCTCGATTTCGTAGAAAGCTATCACTTTTATATCCATCTTTTTCCTCTCTGTTTTTGTTAAATCTCAAGTTGTGTCGGTTTTGTCGGTTCCATATTCCCCTCCTTTTGGGTTTTCATTTCTTTCCTGCGTCCGCCCTCCCGTCCAACCTCCGTCCAACCTCCGTCCAGGTTGAATTGTTGCTTAAGTCTTTAACAATGAGTCTTCCGTCCAACCGTCCAGCATTTTCCGTTTTTTTCTGAATTGCCAAACTTCCGTTTTTTATGAATTTTCCGAAAATATTTGAAATTCATACATTTTTTAGATTCGCACTTTTTAGACTCTAAAAACATGCTGGACATGCTGGACATGCTGGACGCTCTCACTGTTTTATATATTTTATATGTTGGACGGAGGTTGGACGGCGTCCAGCATTCATTGTGTCAAACTCCAAATAATAGGGGTTGCTTTGTAAGCTTTCTCAAAATCAATTCTGGCGATTTCAAGCGAAGGAAAAACAAAAAGTCTAATGCGTGGTTTTGTTCCAGGCCTGCGGTCTGTAATGGAAGGCATTACTTTTCTTAGGTTCCTGCTGAATAAATCTTTACTGATATGCTTTTCCCCATTTCGCGTGCACCATGTACAATAGTCAGAAAAGACGGTTTCCGTGCTTATCTCTGTATGCCAATCCCCGCTAGGGCTTGTATTGCCAACATCAAAACAGCCCTCATTAAGTACCTGATAAATATATTTATGGGTTGAATCCGCACTCCTAATTTTTATCCAGAAAGCTTCATTGCTGTTCGGAAAACGTCTAGGATTGAAATTGGTTAGGTCTTCATTAAGAAGGTCGTGTAAAAGAGCCTCATACCCACCGTTATCAAGCTGGTCTTGAATGGCTGCGAAATAAGCGTGGTCATCTTTATGTGCTTCCGAAACCCGAAGCACAAAAAAGCGTCGATCGTCTGCATCAAGATGTACTGGCCAATCTTCATTTGAGCTAAGAATGACATGTTTGAAGTTTTTTACCATGATTCGATCTTTACCCTTCCCCTCGATCAAGCAAGTCTTTTCAGTGATTTGGGCTTTCAGGGTGCCGATTTCTTTGCGGTTGCCACCCCAAAGGGCTTCATTCGCATGAATTAGAACAGCATGCTTAAGATGGTAATTGAAATTAGAGACCAATTCAGAAATATTGCTTAGCAAAACGTAATGACTGCCAAGTAAAGCACCCAAAGGCTCAACGGCCGAATTCTTACCAACTCCTTGTCCACCGCAAAGAATTATAGACGTATGAACCTCATCAGGTTTTTGAAAAACGTTGGATGTCCACTTGCGAAAAAAACGATATGACTCTGGGTCGTTAGAGCAAACGTTTTCTTTAATATGTTTCCAGTAAAGCG
Source organism: Parachlamydiaceae bacterium (assembly GCA_003164155.1). Lineage (GTDB taxonomy): Bacteria > Chlamydiota > Chlamydiia > Chlamydiales > Parachlamydiaceae > BOG-1457. The sequence continues at coordinate 5,020 of PLSG01000065.1, forward strand.
AACAATCACCACTGTGAGAACGTTTGTTAAAACCCATCCAAAGATTGAAATAACCGTTAACATTACCTTGTGAGGTCGGGTCAAATACAATGCCTTTGTATTCCCTTCTATTTGGACTCTTCAACCAGATGTCCGATTTTGTTTTTGCTTTTCCATTAGGCATTTCGACAGTTTTGTTTTCGTATTGATTTATGAAAGACTGCTTGCTTTCTAAGGAGAAATCTTTCCCGCCGAAAATAGGGTTTTCTTTTTCTGTTAATATGTAAAACTGATCAAGGCATATCGCTGCATGTTTTTTATTTAGTTCTACCACAACCTGATCTTCAATGTTTTTAAGCTCATTGAGCTTCTCTTCTTTAGTTTTTGTGGTCGATTTTTCGCATTCTTTGATCTGCTCTTTTAATTTCTTGTCTTCTTGATTTAAGCTTTCTAATTTATTATACTCTACAAGCAAGCTCCTGAAGTGTTTTTTTTGCTTATCGTCTTTTAGTGAATCTGGTAACGCGTCTAGTTTATGATCTGCAAAATTTGACACTGTAAGGGATGTGTGCCATGTGACATTATAGCCTTTTAACAGCTCTTGGAAGAAGTCGTATTTAGCAAATAATTTTGGGCTGTTTTTGTAATTTTTTTTGGTAAGCCTATCTAGTGCACGCGCTTTCTTTTGTTGGCCATCTGTAAGCTCAAAAAACGGATCGTAGCACTCTTCTAAGGTGAATGTTCTTTGCTCTTTAGTTAGATAATCCTCAACCAAAGCAATGCTTGCCTTTGGGCATGCGATGGCCTTTTCTTCGTTGTTAAAATGACAATTGAATTTCTCTGGGTTAACAAGATCTATAAACATTTCTGAGGGGATTTCTTTAAAAGGAGTTCGGATAAAAACCGCGTTTGGCTGCTTTACATCCTGCCGTGGCGTCGGCGTGGCATCGGCGACCTCTGGCGCGCTTTCTTCTAATTCTGCTTGTGATTTCTCCTCATAGTACAACTCCATTGGAGTTTCAAAGATATCGCTGGGATGTTCGAGTAAATTTTCAGTGCAATTTTCTGTTGTATGCTGCATAATGGTGCTTGTGTTAGTGTTAATGTTATTTCCCTGAACCGCTTTTCGTTACTGCGAAAGCGGTTTTTTTGTTTAATATTCCCGATGAAATTATTAAAGACGCCTGCCCTTTAGTTAGGTCGTCTATCCCTGCGCGAAACCCTTTAGAGCGTAAAAGCGCCTTCTGCCGTTCGCTAATAGGGGATTTACGCCATTCTGCCTCAAGGTCGGACACTGCAAATAATGCTCGGTTGGCCTTTGCAAAGTCCTCTGCTGATCCAAATGCGAATTCGAACGATAGATTGCTTGCTATCAACTGCACCTGATCGCCGTTAATAAAGGATACTCCAAATCGCTCTGAGTCTGTTTTGATAATCCTCAGCACCTTGTGCCCTGATCCCTTAAGCTGGTAGCCTTCTTCTTCGCGTTGCCAAGTGAATTGCTCTCCTAGTGGATCAAAATTTAAGATAGCACTGCGCAATTTCTGATTTAACTCTGGGGGTAGGTGTACGGCGAAAGAAGCTGGCTCCTGGGCGCGTTTCTCGGCGTGTTCGACCGTCTCGGCATCCCCACAAAGAACAGACGTGCTGCATAAGCTGTGGCCTCTGCCAAAATCTAAAATCAGACAATCGGTTTTGTTTGGAAAAAGTCTAAGTCCACGCCCTGCCATTTGTTGGTAAAGCCCTTTCGACTGAGTAGGACGACCCACGATTATGCAAGAAGTGCTTGGGTCATCAAAACCTACAGTTAAAATCAGGCAATTGCAAAGGACTGGAATTTGACCGTCTTTGTATCGTTGAATGATATCCGTTCTAGTTTTTGGCGACATATTCCCGTGAACGAATTCGGCGGCTACCCCTTTAGCTTGAAAGTGCCTAGCCATGTTCTCAGCGTGGTTTATTGAAGTGCCGAATGCTATTGCCTTGCGCCCTCCGCCTCTTTCTAGATACGTGGTGGCAATAAGCTCGTTAACCTCAGGTGTATCCATCACCTGCGCCAACACTGAAGGGCAAAAGTCGCCGGTGTCTCTATCGGTTGTGATCTTACTTAAGTCCAAGTCCAAGGCAATTTTAATGCCACGTGGCTTGCAAAGGTAACCATCTGCCACCATTTCTTTGACGGATTTTTCAAAAGTGATAGAATCGAAAACTTCGCCAAGCCCTCTGTGGTCTGTGCGTGAAGGCGTTGCAGTGAACCCTACAAGTAGCTTGCTTGTACCCTGGCCGAATCCTAGCGAATCTAGCACCATTTTGGCTGAATCGGCGGCGGCGAAGTGACACTCATCGTATATGAATAATCCGAAGTTTTGCTTTTGCAGCTCTGAAAGGTTGGACGGCTGCCGTGCCGATTGCAGGGATGAAACCACAACGTGCTTGTCAAACTCTTTGCTGTTCGCATTGACAAGCCCCACATCAAGGCCGGGGCAAATCATTTGGATCTTTTCGCGGGCCTGCTCCAGTAGTTCCGTTGTATGTGCCACGACAAGTGATCTGCAAGGCATTTCTTTGATTAGGTTGCTGAAAATCACCGTCTTCCCTGAGGCTGTTGGTAGGTGAATAAGCTGCCGGCAAACACCCTTGGCATAGTTGTCTTTGATTGCTTTCAGGCATTCTTGTTGGTAGGGTCGAAGCTGAAGGTTACTCATTTCTTGCGCGCCTCGCCTCGATGCATCCACGAACGCGCTCTTGATTTTTTGGCAATCGGAGCCATTCGATAAGGCTGGCTGTTGGAAATTGGAGACAGCGCGGGGATTTCTTGAAACTTGGGGGAGCGCCACCGCGGTTTATAGCCTTGGCTATGCCGGTGTGTGTGTTGTAAATACGAAGGTCGATTAGATCTGTGGTGCGTAGAGCTTTTGGAAATTGGAGCTGGATTTCTTTGAGAAATTTGGCTATGATTCTTTCCGGAACAGGTTTCATTGACTTCTCAACGGTTGTTCCGATAGGGTAGTGCTTATAGCAAGGCACACTTGTAAACGCCCGTGTACACCGATATTGTAAAATATGGTACACAAAAAGCGTGTAAAAAAGTGAGTAAATTTGTATAATTCACAGCGTAACGCCGAAACTCGGAATCTCGACGTTATCTATACCCTATCGGTATTGTTTTATTTTTCAGGGCACTTCGGTGCCCACCTTCTAATGGGCACTTTCAATTATAATTCGGCCTAAAATTATCATACTACGGTCTTAAACGTCAATCACAATGGTATAAACCCAACAATCATACCCACATCATATCTAAAACAGTTAATCTATCTTTTCGAAATATAGCCAAGTATTTCACACGTTCAGTTTTCTCAATATCTTGTAAGAGTCAAATAACGTTTATATGTCACAAAAAAGGTAGAGATTTCAGTTACCCTATCTGCTCGATATCGTCCGCCTTTTCGATCTCATTCATCCTTTCATAATCAAAGCCCCATCATCTCCCTACGTAAAGGCTGGCGCGTATCCTTAAATAATGCACAGGCGTGCTTTGATATCGCTTGCGATCTCCTCTTCTGTACTGCATCTTTGCAGATCCAAGGAAATGCCAGCCTCCCGAATGCCCGACAATAGCCCACGAAGTACCGCGCCGCGATCGCAGATCTGGCCGGTAGTTTTGCGTATGTCGATGCTCAACTGATCAAGCCAAAGAACATCATTCAGGCGAAGTGAAAGCGTTGCCTTGGTGAAATCGCCTGGCGCCGGTGGTCTTCCTATCGGTCTAAGGATTGGAGCGGCTGCAAGCTCAGACCTGGGTGTTTCGGCTTGCGCGGACACGGGCGAAACTATCGGAGCTCTGCCCTTGTTTGCAGGTATTGGCTTGGGCTTGCCCTGCACTGCTTGTTTTGATTTTGGAGCGGGCTTCTTTGGGATGGCCATACTTTTTCCTTTTGGTAGCTTTAGTTTTCGACGTCTAAAAGTCTATACGTTTATGTTATCCCTAAGTTATACCCTAGGTAAGCCATTCCTGTAAAGTTGAATAAGGTCTTACATTGAACGGTGGTGCAACTTTCTTGTGGAAATGGCTGGGAGTAAAGTTGACTACACATAAAAAAACATCGAACGGACGAAAAGAGGTGGCTAACAACCTCACCTATCTGCTATTCTAACTTCCGATAAGGGAACGTTATCGGAACCAAGGGAAGGGAACTATATGGAAAATGCTTTAATATCCGTAACGGATGCGGAAATATACGAAGTCGAGCAAGTGGAAGCGGAACAGCCACCCAAATATTCGAACTCATTCACTCAACATGCAAAAGCTCTGGCCACCGTAAACGGCTACGCCTCCGATTGGGAAGACTTCGCTATGTGGTGCAACCTGCGCAAGTGCTGCTTACTTCCCGCCAACCCTCGCGACGTTGCGGACTACCTGGAAGACCGGGCAAAGAATAAGTGGATGGGGATATCAGGCAAAGATAGGAAGCTCGTAGAAAAGGAGCCGCTAAAGTGGAACTCATTACAACGGCGCCTGGCTGCCATCTCTAAAATCAGCCAATACAACGAACAGTCTTTAGACCGCAAACATCCTGCCATACAGCAAACCCTAACAGGCATTAAGCGGTTCTTGAGCCTGCATAATCCTGATCAAATTGTCGAAGACCGGAAAACACCCACACTAAGCGAAGACATTTTCAAGATGATTGAGTCTTTGCCAAAGACCTTGGCCGGGAGCCGCGATAAAGCTTTACTGCTGATCGGATTCAGCGGTGCCCTTCGCCGTTCTGAGATTTGCGGGTTACGTATGGATAGCTTGCGCTTTGTCGAAGGTGAGGGCGTAGTAATTTCTCTAGCTTGGTCTAAAGTTGGCCCTCGTACAATTAATATTCCTAAAGGAGCCTCAATTGTCACCTGTCCAGTTACAGCCCTGCGCGATTGGATCAAAAACGCTGGCATCAAAGAGGGGTATATCTTCAAGGGGATAAACAGGCACGGACAATTACAAGATACTCCACTAACAGACAAAAGTATTGCTCTCATCATCACGCGGAACGGGCACATAAAGGCCAAGATTCAGGACGCCAAAGAAAGAGCTAAAGAAGACACCACGGTTGTTATCCCTAATTTTGGCGGCCACAGTCTCAGGGCTGGCTTTGCCACAGTTTCCATACTGAACGGGGCTTCTGAGCACTCTATCATGGCACACGGTGGATGGAAGAAATCTGATACCATGAAAAAATATGTTCGGGAAACGGATAAGTGGAAGAATAACGCTGCTGCAAGCCTGGGGTTATAGTTTCAACCTAGCGACCTGCACCTGCTCGCCGTCCATACCCTGGTCGGCTCCCATCCCCCGCCTGGCCACTTCAACCGATTAGCGTTTTCTTGTTGTGGTTAAACCAAATCTCGTGTAAAACAATGGTGTCAAAATGCTGTCATTGACACCATTTAGGCGTCTAAAACCAGAGGGGAAATATGATTATTGTTATCGGTGGGATCAAGGGCGGAAGCGGAAAAAGCACCTTGGCCACAAATCTTACTGTTATCCGGGCACTAGAAGGCAAGCGGGTGCTTTTAGTCGATGCGGACGAACAGCGCAGCGCCTCAGATTGGGCCGAACACCGCGAAAGCTTGGGGATTACAACGCCATGGACAACCGTTCAACTTATAGGTTCTTCCGTTCGCTCTCAGCTCTTTAAAATGTCCAGTGACTACGATGATGTTATCGTTGACACAGGCGGTCGTGATACCACAAGCCAAAGATCTGCTCTAACTGCGGCTGACATCTTCCTAGCTCCCTTCCAGCCGCGCAGCTTGGACGTGTGGACAGTTGGAAAGGTGACTGCGTTGCTTGCCGAAATCAGGACGGTTAACCCAAAACTCAAAGCATATGCCGTCATTAATCGGGCTGACGCGCAGGGCGCAGATAACCAAGACGCCGCCGAAATACTGCAAGAAAGCGAAGGGATCGTTTACCTTGCTACCTCAATCGGGCAACGCAAGGCATTCGCTAACGCGGCCGCTGAAGGACTGGGCATCATAGAGCTGAAGCTTCAAGACAAGAAAGCTGTAAACGAAATTAAGCTGCTTTGTGCGGCCTTATTTGAGAGTAAGGAAGCTGGGAAAGCGTAGGCTTCAAATTGACACCAAAGCAACACCATTAAAACACCTAAAGGACATTGAAATGACAGTTAAGAGAAAAGCTATCCCTGCGAAAAAACCGGCGCAATCTGACCTCGATGCGATCATCAACAAAGGGGGAAAGACGGCAGAGGACAGCAAGCCGCAAGCAATAGAAGCGGAAACACGTTTCACCCTACGCATACCACCCAAGCTAATTGCTAAAATTGATAAGGACAGAAAAGCGAGAGTCGGAAACGTGTCAAGAAATCAGTGGATCTTGGAAGCTGTAGCGGAACGGCTAAAATAGCCCTGCTAATCATGTCTTTGTCGTGCCTTTATGGTGTCACTATGATATTTAACGGTGTCTTTGTGACACCTGAACTAACACGTAAAAGCGCCGTTTCTATCCTGGTCGAATAGATTTTACTCGGCTCCCCTCAGGGGGGGGGGGCTCCGGCCCTGGGCCTGTGCTGACATTCTGCCCGGCTGTCGCTGGCTTGAGCTTCTGGCCGCTAGCTGGGAAAGAAGTGGACGCTTGCCACTTCTTATAAAGAATGGTAGGGCGTCCTTAGATCTAAGCAACGTCTAAAATACGACACAAACAAGTATGTTTCACCCTGTAAATCCCTTGCTTCAAATAGGTGTTCTTGCTATAATGTCCATTTTATGGTACATTGAAGGTAGAGAATGCATTACAAATTGATCGCGTCGCGTGAATACCTCGATTGGATACAAGCGGAGACAGACAAAGCAAAGGTTCAAATCTCTAAGCGCTTATCAGCTATAGAAGCGGATGGGCATTTTGGTACATCTAAAGATCTAGGAGAAGGTGTTTCAGAACTCAAGTGGCAAATAGGTAGGCGTATATATTATGCCTATATCCCTGAGTCTAGAATCCTCTTACTGTTAGGAGGGAATAAAAATGGTCAAGATAAAGACATCACCCAAGCTAAAAAAATCCTCAAAAGGTGGCACGAAAAAAATGAAAAATGATGATTTTATAGAATACAGCCCAACTGCGGAGTTGTTGGATGAAACTTTTATCGCTAAGGCTTTGTGGGAATGCTTGAAAACAAATGATCCTGAAGGCGTAATGGAAGTTATTGAAGCTCATTTGGAAGCTGTGAATAAAGTGAAAGCAGCACAAAAAACTGATTTAGCGCGTTCCACTATGTACAATGCCATTAGAGGGAAAAACCCCACGATAAAAACACTAGCAAAACTAGTTAACTGCTGCGCTGCTTAATTGCCGGTTTTTCCGCGTTCGCTTTCATCATATCGTCAACCATATTGTTTTTCATCCTGCACATTAAGAAGTTTTACGCCCAAAACGCAGCTCCTTCTAAAACGTACTGCGCTGTCCGTTGTTGCGCCTTGTTATCCTCATTCAGGATTTAACGTAACGAAAGCTCGAACAAGCACACAACGCAAATTTAAGATATTGCTGAATGTTTACCAAAAACAAACCAGCTCCGCTTTCTCAGACTTGCAAAATCCACAAAAAGGAGCGCTTCATTTTATTAAACCGAAACGAGCACTTTGGTTGCACATCCTTTCCAGATTTTTTGCGCTGGAAGTTTCACTAAGCTAGTCCGAAAAAGTGG
>PLSG01000350.1 GCA_003164155.1 Parachlamydiaceae bacterium
AGAGTACACAAGGACACACAGATAACTCAAAGAGCGGGAGAAAAAAGATGTGAGTAGCAGTAGATGAGTAGATATGCGTGCTTGCTGAATTTGAGAACTAGGCTTAGGCACCGCCCAAGTTCCCAATTAAGTGTTCTAGACAACCAGACTTGAACCGCAAGCTGCGGCCCTAGGCGCTGTCATATATTTGTCATTACAACAGCCCCAGGTTCGCCACAGCCTGGCCTTAGTCAATTGGAATTAAATCTTGATGTAAGGGCCTTGCTTGCCACCGCCCATAGAAGGACGCATTTGAGAAGGTGGTTGATCTAACTTCTTAGCACTATCATCGCGTCCCTCAAAGACTTCTTTGCAGATCTTGCGCCAATTTTCCACAGTTTCGACATACAATGGTGCAAAAGCACGCAAAGCAGCAGAGACGGCATGTTCCATATCAAGCGTGCAATGGATCAGTATGAGTTCTTCTTTGACAGCTACACCTACGCCGCCGCCAGCCATCTGACCGCCCAACATTGAGCCCTCGAGCAGACGCTCGTATAAACGCAACTTAGTTTTATCATCTTTGGGAAGGCCATCGAGCAAGGGCGAGTATAGATACAAGCGCTTTGAGTTGGGCTCGTACGTAATATGTAAAGAAAACTCATCGTCAATACCCAAAATACAGGTATTATTTTCATCAAACTCAATACCCTCAAGGCCTAGCTCTTTTCCGAATTCCTTAAGGTTTGCTTTAGCATTTTCAAGAGACATCGCAACCTCCACGCAGTTAACGCGAATTTTTAACCATTCTGGTTATCTTTTATCTGCAAGTCATGATCAAAAATTGCAAACAACAAAGCAATCTTCCATGTCCTATTAACTTAAGAATCTCACATTGCTATTTTTAAGTAAACACTTTTGACACTTTTGACATATTCTGCACTTCTTTTATTAACCCAAGTTGCTAATCACATCATCTCCTAACATGCGCACACATTCTCCGTTGATATAACAGGCAACCAACTCAAAGGCAGGGGTCCAAAGATTGAAGTCGGCGTCGGCCCCCACATGCAAATGCCCTTTCTTTGCCTCTATCCCCAGTACTTTGGCAGGCGTGAGACTGGCCGCCTCTAAAGCCTGGGCCATAGAGCAACCGGTGAGGGCGTGCAAAGCCTTAACGGCAGCTAACAGATTCCCCCCGCTGCCGGCCATTATCTCTGTGCCGGCCAAGAAAACCCCAGCGTCGCGCAGCTCAATTTGCCGATTTCCCAGTCTATAGCCCTGCCCGGCGCTGGGATGCACCAAACCAGTTTCCCTGCCCATAGCGGCATTACCATCCGAAACCAGCACACATCCCAAAGGGTGGGATTTCCAAGCCAGCTGCACAGCGGCGGCATGCAGATGCTGTAAATCGACAATCAGCGAATAAAACCAAGGGTTATCGGCAAGACCACCTAAAGCCGCCCCAATGATGCCAGGAGAGCGGTGATGGAAGGGGGGCATGGCATTAAACAGATGGGTGATATAGCGCAAGCCACCAGCTGCGGCGGCTTGCATCTGGGCATATGAGGCCTTAGAATGACCGGCCGCGGCTACGATCCCCAGCTGCCGCAGGGACTGTATAGCCGCAAGCGCCCCGGGCAACTCGGGAGCCAAGGTAATCACCTTCACGCCACTTAAACTGCCATAGCAGCTTTGCAAATGGGGCAAACCAAACTTACCAGGCATTATACACGCTTTTTCATGTGCTCCGGCATATTCAGGATTGATAAATGGCCCTTCCAGGTGAATGCCCAAGATGCGCGCGCCTTGCACCACGGGGCGCGGCTGCAAAAGAGGCAAGATGTAACGATATTGGAGGGGATCGGTAGAAATCACCGTCGGCAAAAAAGCGCTCACCCCAAAGCGCGTCAGCTCGCGCGCCACAAATTCGACATTTTCGGCTTGCGTGGTGAAGTCGACTCCGAAGGCACCGTTGATCTGCATATCGATAAAGCCGGGCGCTATATGCCCACCCTGAAGATCGACATGGCGGTCGGCGGCTATCTGCGGGGACACGATTTTGCCGGCATCAATCCATAATTCGCCTGGCATAAACTGATGCGCACGCAGCACCTGCGCATTGAAAAAACGGGTAATCAAATCTACACCTCGGGATGTTTCGCAACTTGTCAGATTCTAAGTCTATGCAAAGTTGGCATGCTTCTTGCACTTAAAATATGCAGTCCACAATCTAAAAAAAGGAGATTAAGTCATGCATACCAAAAAAGAATCAAATGAAAGTTCCGTTCAACCAGAACATACCACATCTCCCGATCATAAGAAAACTCAGGAAATAGCGAAATGGAAAAAAGTGCAGACGGCTGAAGGGTGGAAGCGGCACATGCAGCAATCTCTCAAATCCGGACAAAAGTGAGGTGGTCGAAATGTTGGCTGTATTCGCCTTTATAGCGAAAACTTTCGGTCTCGATCAATGAGTATTAGCCATTTTTCCTATTTGAGTCTTTTCCTATCCTGTCCATCCTGTAAAATTTTACAAGATAGATAGGATAGGAAAAGATGGGGAGGATGGAAGGACAGAAAAAAGGATAGGAAACGGCACATACGGCAATCCCTCAAATCCGGGCCCAAGTGATTGATAAACTGACATGTTTGTTTGACATTTTTCCGCTTAAACCGATATACTTTCTGGCAATTGATCTTGGCAATTCTGAACATATACTATAGGGCAGCAAGACACATGGAAATTCATTTTCCCTTTTCCACAGGCAAAACAGCTAATCAGCACCCTGTTTTTTTTCCTTCCGATAAAGAGCAAATCATGCGCACGCTTGGCAAAGACAAGCTCTTGGCCACTTTGCGCCGCATGCTCACTATCCGCAACTTTGAGATCCGGGCGGAATCGGCTTACCAACATGGACTGATCGGCGGCTTTTTTCATTCTTATATGGGACAAGAGGCNNCGCACATCCCAATGAGCTCATGTCTGAACTATATGGACGGGCTAACGGCAACGCCAAAGGACGCGGCGGCTCCATGCACTTCTATACCGAACGGCTGTTAGGCGGGTTTGGCATCGTCACAGGGCAGCTCCCCATAGCTACCGGCGCGGCCTTTTCGATACGCTACTTGGGAAAAGATAATGAGGTAGCCATCTGCTTTCTCGGCGATGGTGCCGTAGCCCAAGGTTCCTTCCATGAAGCGCTCAATCTGGCGGCTTTATGGGATCTGCCCTGCATCTTCGTGATTGAAAACAACCAATGGGGTATGGGTACACATGTCAGCCGGGCCATATCTGTGCCGCGCTTGGCTGAAGACAAAGCCGCCAGTTTTGGGATAAAAGGCTACACCTTCGACGGCATGGACTACTTCAATTGCCATGCAGGATTTACGCACGTGCACAGCGAAGTCCTAGCGCATCGCAAACCCGTCTTGATAGAAGTTCTCACCCAGCGCTTTCGCGGACACTCCATCTCAGATCCCGGCTTGTACCGCTCCAAAGAGGATTTAAAAGACAGCATGCAGCGCGATCCGCTGCTGATCTTCCAAAACGCCCTAATGGAAGCACAATTCATCGATCAAGATACTTTTAAAGCTATGGACAAAGAAGAAAAAGAGCGCATAGTATTGGCTATGCAGCATGCCGAACAAAGCCCTTGGCCAGATCCCATCACGCTGGAAGAAGATGTATTTGCACCTTGACTGTGTACTAGCCAATCCCTTTTATGGTCTCTCCCCTAAACCTAAATGTAAGTTAATGTAGATGAGCACAAATAACCCCACCAGAGAAGCTTCCCAGGGACATGCCCAGGAATCGCCTATAAAGCCCGTCCAGCCCGAGCCAGCAGATAAGGCGCAGATAGCAGATAAGACGCAGGTAATCGAAATGCGCGAAGCCTTGAGGCAAGCTCTGGATGAAGAAATGACCAGGGATGCGCGCGTATTCGTCATTGGGGAAGAGGTGGGTACCTACAACGGCGCTTATAAAGTCACCAAAGGGATGCTGGACAAGTGGGGGCCTAAACGGATCATCGATACCCCCATTTCCGAAAACGGATTCACTGGACTAGCTATCGGAGCGGCGATGACTGGCCTTAGGCCGGTGGTAGAGTTCATGAGCTTCAACTTCTCGTTTGTAGCGGCCGACCAGATCATCTCCAATGCAGCCAAAATGTACTACATGTCCGGCAACCGCTTTTCCGTGCCCATCGTCTTCCGCGGCCCCAATGGAGCGGCTGCCCAGGTATCGAGTCAGCACTCGCATTGCGTAGAAGCCATCTATGGCAACCTGCCAGGACTCATCATCGTAGCGCCCAGCAACCCCTACGACGCCAAAGGACTGCTCAAAAGCGCTATCCGCAATAACAATCCCGTGCTTTTTCTCGAGTCCGAGCTGGATTACGGCAATAAGATGGAGATCCCCACGGCGGAATATCTTGTCCCCTTAGGAAAAGCGCTGGTAGTGGAACAGGGCAAAGACATCACACTTGTCTCGCATGGGCATATGATGACATTCTGCCGGCAAGCCGTCAAGGAATTAGCCAAAAAAGGGATTAGAGCCGAACTCATCGATCTGCGCACGATCAAACCTCTGGATATAGCCACCATAGCCGCTTCGGTGCGCAAAACAAACCACTGTGTATTGGTCGAAGAGGGGCATCTTTTCTCAGGCATTTGCGCAGAAACAGCTTTTCAGATAATGGAGCACTGCTTCGATGCCTTAGATGCGCCCATCGAGAGGGTCTGCCAAAAGGAAACTCCCATGCCCTACTCCAAAGCACTGGAGAAAGAAACTCTACCTTCCGTGCATAGAATAATTACGGCCGTCCTAAAAGCTTTGAATCGATAAGGAGAATACGAGCATGCCTTTCACCCTGACTATGCCTAAACTGTCCCCTACGATGAAAGAAGGAACTATTGCCAAATGGCATAAAAAAATCGGCGAATTCGTGGAAGCTGGCGACGTGCTGATGGAAGTGGCCACCGATAAAGCCACCGTCGAACACAATGCTTTGGACAGCGGTTGGCTCAAGCAGATTATAGTCAAAGAGGGCGAAGAGGCACAAGTCAACCAAGCCATTGCCGTCTTCACTGAAGCCCAAGAGGAAAGCATTGCAGGCTACCAGCCAGAGGGCATAGCCCCCTTGCGCGCTCCCGCCGCTGAAAGCGCATCCGAAAGCGCCAAAGAGCTCGTCGCCCAAAAAGAAGGCAGCGCGGAATCCGATCGGCCGCCCTCGGCAACTACTGCCAGAGCGGCGAGTTTGCCAGCCGTAGCCTTCACGCCAGAGCCCCCCTTGGAAAACTACAGCTTTGAGTACCCTTTTGAAGCTCAATTAAAGCGCATAAACGCCTCTCCCCTTGCCCGCAAACTTGCTAAGGAAAAGAAGCTTGACCTCGGCAGCATCAAAGGTTCAGGCCCGCACGGACGCATTGTCCAAAAAGACTTGGAAAAGGCGCAGCCTTCGGGAAGCTTTGCCTTCGGTCGGAAAGCAGCCCCACAACTAGCTCCTGGCAGCTTTGAAGAGGAAGGCTTGAGTCCCATGCGCAAAATCATCGGACAGCGCCTGCAAGAAGCCAAGATGTACATACCCCATTTCTACGTACAACATGAGATCGATGCTCAACCCATGATCGATCTGCGCGAACAACTGAAAAAGCATGAAATCAACCTCACCTTTAACGATCTAATCATCAAGGCCTGCGCCATTGCCTTAAAAGACCAGCCAGTGGTCAATAGCGGATTCAACTCGGTAAATAACACCATCATCCGTTTTAAGACCATCGACATCGCCGTGGCCGTCAGTGTGCCAGAGGGGTTGATCACGCCTATCATCCGGCATGCTAACTTTAAGAATTTGGGTGAGATTGCATTGGAAGCGCGCCATCTGATCAAACGCGCCAGAGAGGGTAAATTAGAGCTGCATGAATACAAAGGGGGCTCGTTCACGATTTCCAACTTGGGCATGTTCGGCATTCAAAACTTTCAGGCGATCATCAACCCTCCGCAAGCGGCCATCCTAGCCGTGGGCGGCATCTTGGATAAGCCCGTAGTCAAAAATGGGCAGCTAGCGGCCGGAAAAGTCATGGCTTTCACTCTTTCGCTGGACCATAGGGTGGTGGATGGTGCGGCCGGGGCAACCTTCCTCAAAGCCCTGCAAGGGCTCTTGGAAAATCCGGCCATCTTGATGATGGCCTAAAAGCACAAGTTGTGATGTAACCCTAGTACACTGCAAACATTGAAATTGAGTGTGAAAGCATCCTATTCTTCACCCCCGAATG
>PLSG01000175.1 GCA_003164155.1 Parachlamydiaceae bacterium
CACACAGCTGCAGGCAATTTTTTTGGACCTCATTTTTCTGAGGATCCTTGGTACTTTCAGATAGATCCTTAAGCAATGCGGGGAGGCTATTGTGCCCATTCACATAATTGTATAGGAAAGGAAGTTTCGTTTCCCAGCTCGCCACATGCTGGTCATGCATCAGCGTCGTTTCTATCATCCTCTGAAATTGAAGGGAAAGAGGTTTTTCTTTTTCTTTTGTGGAAAGAAGATAAGTGTCTAAGTTCTTTAGTTCAGGTAAATTACCCCATTCTTTCTTGAATACGTCCCACCTTTCGACCGCCTCTTTGTCTGCCGAAGATTCTCTTAACAATTGGTCAATGACTTTGAAATGGGGGCTTTCGGATCTCAGCACACGCAGGGCTTCTGGGCCTTTCAGCAGAGCTTTCACGAATTTGGAATAGACAAGCTGCATGCTTTTTTTGTCAGGCTCGGGTAGGGTATTAATTTTGCCTGCATAAACAAACAAGGCTTCAGGATAGCGCAACCTTAAGGGGTTTTCTACGTGCTTGTTCCATGCCGCAAAAAACTCATCCTCTGTGCCAAAATCATCTTTAACGGGGCCAAAAATAGAAGTGATTTGGCGTTGCAGCGTGGAACGCAATGTGGCTAACGACAAAGATCTATTTTCAGCTATTTCTGCTCCCTTGCCGATATTCAACAAGGTGTTTAGCAAACCCACGCGCTCCATTATTTTTTTTTCTCTGAGGAAGGCTTTCTTTAGTATGACCTCTTTATAGGCCTTAGGATGGCTGCTATCTGACAACTTGATAATTTCTGCTGGCTTTAAGGGAGAAGGCGTTTTACCTCCGCCTAGGATTTCTGTTTTACTTTCCAGAAAATCATGCACCAACTTTTTACTTTGCTCATCCCGTTGGCTCTTTGAGAGCTTTTCGTCCGGTTCTCCCCGCCCTTTTTGTTCCACAGCTTTCACTTCCTCGGCACTGCTTTTTTTACCGGGCAGCTTTTCTAGTAGCTCTTGAAGGTCATCGGCGTGCTCCACGAATTGTTTGACTAATATGTTTCTTTTTTGATCAGGGGTGAGATGGGCATTTGCTAAACTTAGCAGGCATACAGATATTTGGCGCAATTTGGGCCCATCGTCAAGTCGGGGTATTTCGCTGACTTGCCAGGCAAAGCTTCGCATAGAGGCTTTATCCAGGTGGCACAAGCCCCCTAAGGCCACCGGCAGATGGCAAGGAGGCGCCGTGTTCAGCTCCGCAAAAGCCTCCCATGCGCTTGGACTTGAAAAAAGCTTAAATAGCGCATCAGCCAAGCTGGTTCTCTCGTCTAGCGATCCTACCGTGATGAGTTCTGAAAAAATTTCATCTTGTTTTTTTAATGTTTCTTCAACCTTTTTTTTAATGCTCTCCATATGGGGATTTTCATTTCTTCTCAATAAAGCCGATTTGGTTTCCTCTACATATAAGTGCACTAAAAGTGCGTGGCGCAACTGCTGGTATTCTACCCACTTTGTCAGACGTGCTCTTAAGACTGGATCGGTAACTCTATTAGCTTTCTCCCAAGTGCCTTGCAGATAACCGCGATAATTGCGCAAAAGGGTGGTATCAAAATGATCACCACAAAACTTTTTGATGTTGGCGGTATATACATCCAAATCTAATGTAGGCGTATTTAACAAACCTATGGTTACGATAGTCAAGAGGCTGTTTTTATCGTCGATTTTATAATTTTTCAGGTGATCTAAGATGCTCTTGTTAGAATTTTGAGCAGCTAGTTTGGCTATCTCCACCAAGGCTACTTGGTCGGTAATTCCATAGTTGCCAATATACCTTGAAATTTCTTCTCCGTCTTGTTGGGCAACGAACTTGGCAACCTCCACCAAGATGGATTGATCTTGAATCCCATAGTTGGGGATCTCGCTTGAAATATATTTTACTGATTGTTGGACAGCGAGCTTGAGTATTTCCACCAAGGCTGATTGATCAGTGATGCCATACTTTTGAATATGCATTGAGGTACCAGGCCCGTCATTTTGAGCAGCTAACTTAGCGATCTCCACCAAGATGGCTTGGTCTTTGATTCCAAAATCACGGATATGTGCTGATGTGCTCCTTCCATCTTGTTGGGCAGTTAACCTAGCTACCTCTATCAAAATTGCTTGGTCTTTGATGCCATAATTGCCAATAGACCGAGCGATGTCCTTTGCACTTTGATGGACAGCAAATCTGAGTATTTCCACTAACGCTGATTGGTCGGTGATGCCATAGTTAGCAATACTAAACGATACCCCCGATCCACTTTGTTTTGCGGCTAGCTTAGCTATCTCCACTAACGCTGATTGGTCGGTGATTCTATAGTTGCCAATACGCTGTGAAGTTCCCGATCCATTTTGTTTTGCGGCTAGCTTAGCTATCTCCACTCTGGCTGCTGGGTCTTTAATGCCATATTCATCTATATGCTCTGAAGTGAACCGACCGTCTTGTTGGGCGGCTAGTTTGGCTATTTCCACCAGGGCTGTTTGGTCGGTAATTCCATAGTTGTCAATAGACTGAGAAGTTCCCCCACCTGAGTTTTGGGCAGATAACTTAGCTATCTCCACCATGGCTGCGGGGTCTTTAATGCCATAATAGTGAATATAGGATGAGGTTTCTTCGCCTGAGTTTTGGGCAGATAGCTTAGCTAGCTCCACCAAGCTTGATTGCTTAGTGATGCTATAAGTATTGATAGTTTTCGAGATGATTCCTGCTCCTGTCAATGATTGAGCTTCGTAGCGGCCCCGAGGGATGATGTTCGGATCTAACCAAATGCCTTGCACAATGCGTTTAGCTATGGCAATGCGGTCGTCTTCATTAATTTGTTCATTGAATTTCTCTTTCAATTCATTTTCCGGAGTATGTGCGACCAACATACCTATTAAGAAAGGCAGTTTATGTTTT
This sequence comes from Parachlamydiaceae bacterium, assembly GCA_003164155.1. GTDB lineage: Bacteria > Chlamydiota > Chlamydiia > Chlamydiales > Parachlamydiaceae > BOG-1457. The sequence continues at coordinate 2,919 of PLSG01000175.1, forward strand.
GCTAAAAATTGGATGGCTGTTAGGCCTTCTTGCACTTCCCATCCCCATTCTTCGTTATGGCTACGCAGTAGTTCTCTCAACATAAAAGTATCGGGTAGTTCCGTGACACCTTCCTTAACTTCTATTATGGGATTAAAAGCAGGACAAGCTTCAAAAAATTCCTTACGCCATTTTTCAAGCGCGGCTTTTCCGGGGACAGCTTTTATGACATTTAAAATAAAAGGGGCTGTATCCAATGTAGGCGTATTTAACAAACCTATGGTTACAATAGTCAAGGGGCTTTTTTTATCGTCGATTTTATAATTCTCCAGGGGATCCAGGATTTCCTTGTTAGAATTATGAGCAGCTAGTTTGGCTATCTCCA
>PLSG01000194.1 GCA_003164155.1 Parachlamydiaceae bacterium
TCAACCTAAAAGCATCGTTAAAAAAACACCCCTACAAATTACGAAGGAGATTTTATTTGGAAAAAACACGTTTTAACTCTGACAAAAAAGGATGGCTCATCTCCGTGAGCCCGCCTCCGTGCGACTGAACAAAGTCCACAGTGACCGCAGCCCCAAGTCCTCGAGGGGCGTAGGGAACTGTGGGGATGTCGAGATAGCATCCAGAGCCCTGCAGAGCCAGTTGCAAAAGTCCCAAAAAGCTACCTTTTCGACTTTTGCAACTGGCTCGGCAGGGCGAACTGAAAAAAAGCGATACGTTAGGAACAGAACAGTATCTATAGAGATTTAGCTCCTAGTCTTGGAGGTGCGCACGGCTCTTACAAAAGCTCTTTTGGGAGCCTCCTCTCTCTTGGGAGCTTCTATTCTGAAGGGCATTAAATTTTCTTCTTGAGCTTTTTCTTTACTCTCTTCCTTCGAAGATGAGGAGGCTCCCCCTCGTGAAGAAGTCGTCTGACCGAACGCGCCTTCTAAAGAGCTTTGCGTAGATTTGCTTTGTGCATCCCTGAGTTTAAAGAAGTTACTAAGAAAACTGTTTGGATAATGTTTTCTCAGATCCGCCTTCCAACACAAGATATGCTCACGTAGAAAGCGCTCTATAGCCTGCAAATTCTTTTTAGATTCCAGCCAAGTGATCAAAATTTCCTGTTCGCTTTGCGAGAAGAAAACTTCTCCCGTATAAAAACGCGCTTGAACGGCCAGCAATTTAAATACCGCATTGCGCTCTAAAGAGGCAGCTTCGATGGGATAACGCCCTTGACTAACGATGCCCTTTTGAGGATGAAACAAGCAGATCCTTTGGTCGCGCCTGACCGAAGCCTTGCTTTGACGATCGCTAGTAAGGAAGTCATAGAGCTGCCCCACCTCATTTGCGCTGATCAAAACGATCTCCACAGCTTGAGAAGCTTCGTTTTGCACTACCAGAAAGGTACTCAAAGGCTTGCTAAAATAGCTGAAAGGACTTTGCTTATTCAGGGTAGTTCGGGCAAATTCTTCCGATACGCAAAAGCGGGGGTCAAATAATTCTTCTAAATCTCTTAACTGTGAGGGATAGGACAAATTAATGTCTTTCAAAGTACTTTGCGCGCTTGTGCGCACAATTTTTCCGTTCCTTGAGCTTTTATCCCTTCCTAACGAGATAGAAGATGGGGATGACAACGATGACGAAGAAGAGGATGACGAAGAAGAAGAGGAGGATAACGCTCTAAAATAATCCTCACTAAAAATTTCATGCAAACGGCTCAGCTGCTGGTTTTTTCTCGGACCACCGGCAGTTTCAAACAAACGGCTAATTTGGGCAATCAAGATCTGTTCTTCTTGATCGTGTTGAATTTCAACCAGCTGTTCAATGGTGCTTCCAATCGTCTGATCAAAACACACATCTAGAGTGCGCGGAACTAGGGGTTTTGCGCTGTCTACGGCCTGAGCGATTATGGCCGAAAAAGCAGAATTCTCGGAACTCAACGTTTTCAATTCCACCATATTTTTAGACATCTCAAGCAACATAGTTTCCGTCCGCATCAAATCGGAAATAGCTACTTGCTCTTGGGACGTGTTCACATTTCCAGCCCATTTCTGCATGGATTCCAAATGCTCTCTTTGAGATTTTAGCGCAGCGCGCGTCTCAGTGAGTGTGTGGCGAAGTCTGCTGTCGTATTTGAAAATGAAGTTGTGGATTTTACCTAAATACATTTCCTTGTATTTTTCCAGCACCGTAAGTGCCGGCGCGGGTGCTTCTCCTCTACCAAACTGTTTATAGGGACTATCTTCAATAAAAGTGACATTCATCTCTTCCAAATCCCTATAAAAATCCTGGCTCAAATAATTTGCGGGCACCACATCTAAAATGCGCCGGCATTTTTGATAGACGATATTTTGCATGATCTGCCGCACAGCCAGCACGTTATTTTCAGCAATTTGGGTAGCCTGCGTGATTAAGCCAAAAAGCATAACATCTAAAACGCCGAAGCTATCTTCTTTAGATTTCTTAAGCACGACCTTGATAGCATCGACGATATTTTGGGAAAGGCAGGGGATAATTTCTTGTCCCTTACCGAGCCTTCGCATGCGGTAAGCACCTTGCATAAAATTGCGGATGGTCAGGGCTAAGTTGATCGTCAAAACAGCTAAGGCTTTGGGACCTTGTGGCAGATCGGATCCGGTACAATGCTTTTGATCGTAGAAGGTATAGGTTTTATTTGGGTCTGCCTCTCGATGCACATAAGCGGCTTTACTTTTGCCCCGATGGATGATTTGATGATCGCCTATATAGTTAATAAAGGCCGCAAGGGGCGCAGCAGAACCGCGATCTTTAAAGCCGCGCAATTCTCTGAAGCCATCTACAATTTCTTCTTCAGGAATATCTTTTAAGACAGCTCCAACATCAATAAAGGCGTGGGTTTTCCCGATAATCCCCCTGCTATCCAACTCTTTGAGATAAGCCCGAGGCTCTGAAGCTGCGATGACCTCCATCTGCTTACCTGCGGCGTACCAGGTGGCCCCATCCAGACCCTTTTCAACTTTGGTCTTTAGCTTCGGATGATAAGTATCGCTATTCCACGGAGTACCAGAAAATCCTTGCACCACCCCAAAAAGCTCCACTAGGTCATATGGTTTGCTGCTGATGCGCATAGAGGGCCCTACGATAGTTGGCAGCACATAGAGGCGCACAAAATGCAAAATGAGCTTTGGGTTTTGGTTGATGTTTGCCGCAATGGCGTTAATTTCAGTGTCAGATAAATGCAACAGTTTGTAGCTGCGGCTGCCGCACATGGCATAAAACGCCTCCAAAACAATGCCTGAATCTCGCTTGGCAGATTGGCGCAAACTATTAGCCGTTTGAGCAATTAAATGCACAGGAACGCCTTGGCGCAAATAAGCTTGCAGGGTATACATTGCCAGTTCGCGGTAATTTCCAAATTCCGATCCGATTTTTGGCTTGCGTGCCCCGAGATAAGGTCCCGCCAAGATATTTTCTTTTGCCGGGAAAAAGCCATAATGCTCATTGTAATTGCGGCTAAGCGTTAGCTCCATAGTGCGAATGGCTTCTCTGATAAATGCCCAGCCATCTTGTTGCTCTGGACTCAACCCGATTAAGACCGAGCTATCTGCCTTTGAGACATCTGCCAGATAAGCCTCTATTTTTTCGCGGAAGGCCTGTTTTGGAGAACGCGCCTCTGCTATAATGTGTTTGGCAAGGCTTATAACGATTTGATCATAGTCGCCGCCGCCAAGCGCGGCTAACTCGACGAGTTTATCGATGACTTTTGCCACAAAGCGCCCTTTTTGTGCCTTAAAGAGCTCGCGGGTAAACAACGGCCTGAGAGGGCCCTTTTCGCCGCCTGCTTTTTTGTCAGCTTCACCTATTTTTAGGCAGTCGCAATCAAATAGTTGCGCAAGTTCAGGATCTAAGAGCAAGACTTCCAACAGAAGTGTTGACAAATCTGTGCGGCTGCGGGGAAGGGGCTTAGCTTTACCGTAAGAAATATGCACTTCATGCCGACAATCGAGGAGAATATCAACCTCATCCATGACAGCATGTCCCGAGCACTGCAGTAGATTCAAAATCTTGCGGAAGAGTTCCAAACGCGCGCAGCTCTCTGCATAAACTACGGGGGCAAGCCCTTCTGGCTTTTCTAAATCCATGCGCACAGTGCGGGCACGCAAGGAAAACAGCTGCAATTCTTTGCTGGTGAGCAATAAAAATTGGCGTTTTTCACGCACTTCAATGAGCTTATTGTAAATGATCTGCAAATGCTTCTTACTGGTATCGCTCCAATCCAGCCGTTCGGCTTCCTGGTGAAAAATTTCACCGGCGCGCATCTGCATATCTTTAGAAATATCTTCGATCAGCTCTTCTGGAACTACAATGCAAGGAATGCGCATACCGTCGGCGATCTTCAAAGCCAGCAAGGGAAGCAGTACCTTGCTCTTTCCTTTGCCCATCATAAGTTGCAAGATGAGATTTGGCGGACTTTTGCCCTCCATTAACTCGGCCAGCGCCTCAATTTGATCTTTGCGCAGCAGCATGCCGCTAAGGTATTGGAAAACAAGTTGCTCGGGAGATTTGACAGCATCGACATGCGATTCGGCGTTCAGCTCTTCATAGAGCTCTTGAGTAAGACGCTCTAACTCCTGAATGTCTGATGCCGCGCTTTCTTCTGTTTGCTCTTTTTTGAGCCCTTCGCAACTCTCCCCTCTTGACATTTTGCATAAGTCTATTATCCTCAAAACTATACTCAAAGCCCTATGGCGCTGTTGCTGCTGCACCTCTACCGATAAGAATTCGCCCACTAGACCCTTGATAGCTAGGACATCTTCCTCGGTCAAAGCTGAATTCCTTTCCACATAGGCGGTGAAATTTCTCTGGATATACTTGCGCACTAAATCTTCCATAGTCATAGGAACATATTCACCAGATAGACACTCCAGCCGTCTATGAAGCATATGCACAGGCTCGGCTGGTTTTTTATTAGCTCTGTCAAGCACAGCCGCCCGAAGCGCTTTTTGAAGCTGATCGTGTTTGCTCAGCTGCTGCAGTAGACTTATGTGGGTATACATAAGTAACTCTTGATTGAGTTTCCAGATTTGTTCCGGCGCTTGATTTTTGAGGGCGATAATTTCATTTTTAGTCCGCTCGAGCTCCCTCACTAAAAGTCCGGGCTCTTGGCTTTTTTCAAAGCGCTCTAAATGTGCAATTAATTCGACAAGCCGCTGCTCTCTTAAGGCGGATTGTTTTTTACTGACCTCTTCCCTCTGAGCAATAAAAAGGCTCTCTTCTTTAGAATCTGCGGGAGCCTGCAAAAAACTATCCGGAAATATTTTAGGAAGCTTTGAAACTGGAGAACGTGGGCTACCGACGATCTTTGGCAATAGATTAGGCATAGGGGATAAGTTGATGCTTTCGTGCGAAACCGTCACTATCGATTGGGAGGCGATATATTCGGGTTCGGCTTTAATTTTATCAAAAAATCCCTCATCTTCTTCAAGGAAAAAGTCCTCGGGCTCCTCGACGTTTTCCTCTGTAATAGACGAAGAGAGGCTGGCAAAGGAGGCAAAACTCGTGGGCTTTTTCAACAATTTTGGCATGATCCCTCGAGATACTCCTGACAACTTAGGACTCGCCAGCTGGAATAAGAGGGACAATTTTTGGTGCTGCTCTTTAGATAAATCCATAGTAGCCATCTTATAGAGATCCCAAAAGCAAAATCTGCTGCTTGGCCGCGAAAAGGAGAGGAGATCCTCCTTGAGAATCGTTTCAGGATGGGATGCGAGTTGTCTATCGATATCAGTCTCTCCGCCCGAAGAAAAATGGCTCCTTGTGCCTTTCATTTGAAAGATGCATACGGTTTCACTTTTGAGCATAGTGTTTAAGCAATTGAAACGCGCAACTANNGATGGTAATACTGCAGCAGCTCTACCTCTTGAGTTGCACTCAACCTTGGAAGAGTCGTCTTTTTTATAAAAGAAGCATAACCTTCATAGGACCTTGGGAAGGAGGAAGCCAAGGAATGGTTTGCAAAATCTTGCAAATTGAAGGCCACTTTGTAGGTTAAGCAATTTTGAGCGATTTGATGAAATATAAGCAAGTGCAAGAGACAGTGATCTGCCCCAACACGACACCTTGAGAGCACAGCCTTCCATAAATCAAGCTCTGCGGTCGAATAAGCACTGAGCTTTTTAGTCCGCTGCTTCAATATGCGATAAGCCATGGGAAAATCTTCCACATACATGAAAAGATCAACTAAAAAAATATTATCGGCGAGGGTTTGACCTGCCAGTTGTTGCTTGTCGGGCATCCATTTGAAATTAAAAAAAGGAGAAGATCTCTCAGGGTCCTGACTTGCAGGTTTTATGCAGGCACCCAAGACCCTTCCCATTCCGGAGGCAGAGTATAATAGGTTTACAAAGGGAAAAAGCACACGCGCTTCGCCTTTGCCGTTTTCTAGAACTAGATAGTTCAACACATTTTTTAGCAAGGGAAGGCTTTGCTCATCTGCCAGATAGAACCCCGGAAGCTGTAAGCAAGATATTTGGTGTTTTACCTTGAAAGGACCTTCTAAAAGCGCTTCCGCTTTAAAATGCAGTTTATAAGTAGGTAACTCGATATACTGTACGTGTCCCTGGGCATCTTTCCATACCTGGTATAGAGGGTCAAAGGCCTCAAAAAGCGCATAATCATTGCAACTTAAGGCTTTATTGACTAGGCAAAGCCCCTTGAAGGGGGTAGGCGCTTCGCAGATCAACTGCTGTAAAGTTAAGTCAAAGCGATAAGCTAGTTGGGTATTAAAGAAAAGAATGTCGCGCGGCTCTGACAAAGAAAGCCAGGCACTGCAATTTTTCCAGACAGGCAGCTCTTTTTTTCCATAAACCGAATTTAAGGTATAGAAAGGTTTTAAATTTGTGTGCCAAGTTGTTGCGGCATACGTGCGTCCATTTACCTCCTTGTAAAATTGCCATTTATCACCCCGCTTTATCGCATTATTGGTGTATCCGCTCGCATCTTGGAAAATCAGGCCCAAGGA
>PLSG01000566.1 GCA_003164155.1 Parachlamydiaceae bacterium
TGGCATCTGTAAGCCCAGGGTGAACACTGCCGCGGAAGCGGCGAGTGAACCTGAGATAGGGTGTTAATTTTGATGTCATTTTGACCTTGAAAAATCACATGAGATTTGAATTGCGAAAGAACTTCTTTGGTGCTCACCTCCGGTATGCCGTAAACTAATTGTACCCCGGCAGACATAGTGTTGCACACATCTTTGTGGTATTTTTTTTGACAAGCTACGCGTTATGAAATGGCCTCCATTCATTGGGGTCTGGCTTGTTATTTTGCGTTTTGAACACTACCCAAGAAATGACATAGAAAGCAGTTCAAAGCGCAAAATAACAAGCCAGACCCCAATGAATGGAGGCAATATTGACCTCCTAAAAGCGCGCGTGCACGCTAGCGCCGACATAGGGAGAAGTCTTAAATCTATAATAGGTACTACGGTGGTTGTCGCGGTCAGCCAGCTTAAGTCTTCCGTCAAAAGCTCCGCCAGCATGAATGTTGGCCTCAATATAAGGTGAACAAAAGTAATTGAGGGCCAATTCCACGCCCCTATCTTGGTACTGAATGATCCCCAAGGGCTGCGGTTCTTTTTTACCCAAGCGATGCCGGGAATAAAAAATCCGATAGTTTACCGACATCGACCAGTTATCAGAAAATAAATAGGCTAGTGAGATATTGAAAGGGTAGACTAAATTGAGCTTCCAGTTGCAACCCCACTTATAATCAAAACCGACAATGGGATAGATACAGGTAGTCTTAATACCTGACCACGCAATAAAACCGATAGTCCAACCAAAATTATCGTTTATGGCATATCGACCTTCGGTGGTCAAACTATAAATGGTGGAGTCCCAAAGATTAAAGTTGTTGGCGTCAAAGTCACATACGGCAGCGCCTTTCCACACCCAATTACACCAGCGCTTGGTCATGCCGCCTAAACGCAGATAGACGTTATTAAAATTTTCTTCGTTAAAAAAAGGATTGTCTTTCCATCCAAAATGGTCTAGGGAATATTCCAGGCCAATCATCCCGGCTTCTTTTTTGGTAAAGAAGAAGATGTAGTCTAAAGTGGTATCGAATTCACTAAAATTAAAGCTATTCCGCTCCAAAGCTGCATGATTGTCTTTCTCAAATTTTTCATTGAAAATACTATCATAGCGCACATTGAATTCATAATGGTCGATATTCTGATCTTCCACAGGCGCAGCTTCTGCATAGCCAGAGGCATTTTCACGGTTTTCAAAGGCTTGCGCTGGTTCGCCCGCCAGACAAACCACCCCGCACAACATGCTATACAGTATTTTTGCCACGCTCTGCACTTTTACCACAGCTCACTCCTTATAAAAAATTAGCGAAAATAATTTTCTCATTTATACTCTTTGTAAAAGCAGATGTCTATTTTTTTCTTTAAGTGGTTTGCAGGGCACCTTGCATACGGGCCAATTCGCTCTGTCGCGTATTCAGGTCGAGGGAGCGCACCTGGGTAATCGTTCGGCCGCCGATTTCTTGCTTGTAGATTTGCAAATGATGGGCCGCACAGCCAGCCACCTGAGAAAAATGCGTGATACATAATACCTGATGGGCGCCTCCTATTTCGCTCAGCTTCTCGCCGACGACTAAAGCTGTCTGCCCCCCAATGTTGCTATCGATTTCATCAAAGACAAGTGTAGGGGTTTGCTCTTTGCCGGCTAAAGCCGCTTGAATGGCCAGCATAAGCCGAGAGAGCTCGCCCCCACTGGCGCAGTCCTTAATGGAAATGGAGTTTTCCCCCACGTTGGGCGTCAAGTAAAACTCTACCCGGTCATCTCCATTTTCGGAGCGCTTCTGAGGGGTTACCGCCACCTGAAATTCCACTTTAGGCATATTGAGGGCGCGCAGCTGCCCGACCACTACCTGACTTAGCTCATGCGCCATCGCTGTCCGCGACTGCGTAATTTCGGTGCACATTTTCTGGCAGAGTTGCTCCACCTGATGCAGCTCTTCACGCAGCCCCTCGATTTGTTCATCTGCATTTTCCAGGGCCTGCAATTTAATTTCCGAGGCATTTTTGTAAGCGCAAATATCTTGCACCGTCGCTCCGTACTTGCGCTTCAAACGATTTATCAGCGTCAGCCTTTCATCGACTTTACTCGACCTCTCAGGGTCGTGTTCGATACGGCTTTGATATTGCTGGAGGGAATAAGCCACTTCTTGCAGCTCTACCAAGGCAGCGCAGTAACTGGCGGCATTCTCACCAAGCGAGGGATCAATGCGCACTAAATGATCCAAAGAGTTCTTATGGCGCTTCAATAAAGTCAATACTCCCGATTTCTCCCCTTCCAATATATGCAAGAGTTCTTGAGCCTTGGCAGCGCGCTCTTGCGCATTATCGAGCAGGGAATATTCGGCAAAAAGCTCCTCTTCCTCGCCCTCCTTTAAATTGGCTAGGTCAAGCTCTTCTAATTCCATGCGGCACACCTGGATTTCGCGCAAACGCTGAGCTTCGCTGCTGACTAAGGCATGCAACTGCTTGCGCAAGCTATTTTCCTTTTGCCATGTACTGCCAAAAAGAGAGAGCAAGCGCCCAAGGCCACCGTAGATATCCACAATTTGGCGATGATTGTCCAGGGACTGCAAGCGTTGATTGGCGTGCTGCCCGACCATATCGACTAGCATTTTGCCCACAGTGCGCAAGATAGCCAGTTGGGCCATCTGGTTGTTGATAAACGCCCGACTCTTGCCTGAGCTATTGACCTCGCGGCGGATAATCAGGTCATCGCCGCTTTCATGGTTGATCCCGGCTTGTTCTAAACAGCTCAGCAAAGCAGGCAGTGCATCCACATCAAAAACAGCTTCTACGACACCTTTGTCGCAGTCCTTGCGAATGATGCCAGCATCGGCCCTATCGCCCAGGATAAGGCTTAAAGCCGCCATGATGGCCGACTTTCCGGCGCCCGTTTCTCCCGTGATGACGTTGAGTCCCCTTTCAAAACTGATATCGACTTTTTCCACCAAAATAATGTTGTGGATCGACAGTTGCTTTAACATAAAATTCCATTCCCTTTGCTATTCATAAATCTGCGGTAAAAGATCCTGCAGCACGCCAGCGCTGACCTCAAGGAAATACCCATTCTGGCGCAATTGAGGAGCTGAAAATTCCAAATTATCCCCCACAAATCCACTGGGGATAATCTCAATATTGGGAGCATTGAAGCGATAGATGATCAGCTTTTCGAAGCCGGGCGGCGTCTTGCTTTTTTTTGCCCCTCCCTCTTTTAACGGGATAGCGTGATTGATGATCTCTATGACGGCGTTCTGCTGATTGTAATTGAGGGTATAGAGCACCTGATTGCGCTGTATGGCCGAGCCGCGCACGTGGCTGGGAGGTATGGTCAAATCTGACACCGCATTAAAAATCGTCGGCCCCATATTTATCATAAAAAGCGCGCCTATGGCGCATACTACCACAAAGATTAAAGCTAATAGCGTTTGATTGCTCATCTAGGTTTATCCCTCATCCAATGTTAAGGCCAATGTTATTCAGTTGCTAGTCCTTGATCTTTTGCATTCACCCCCGAAT
>PLSG01000481.1 GCA_003164155.1 Parachlamydiaceae bacterium
GCATTTAAATGCGGCGGCCGATCTAATGCATGGGCTTATCAACATGTCCTCATGGATGCCGCCCTGGTTTTTAAACTTGCATAACCATAGATCAAGCTAGTACACTATAGCTGGGCAAGCGTGTTAGTGGACCTAGAACTATCCTTTTTTACACGGCACACGCCTTGGGGCACATTTATCAACTCTTTTTGGTGTTTTTATGTCAGCTATTATCTCTTTTAAAAAAAAGCCTGCCAAAACCTCTCTTAGCAGCTCTGAACGCACTTTTAAGCGCTTGAAGGGCAAAATCGAGTTATTGCAGCAGCAGCTGCAAGCGCGCAGTCAAGAGTTCGATAAATGTCTCTTGTATCACCACGAGAAGATTCAGCCAGCGAAAATGCAGTTCATCCTTGCCTCCCAAAAGCTAATCAAAATTATGTACGGATATTATAAGCTTCCTTCAGCTTTGTCTAAAAAGGAGCGAAATATACTCAAAAAGCTTATCATACATAAAATGCAACAGCTTTTTGAAATGATCTCTTTTAAAGAGGCCGATCCGGAGATCTGCGCCCTTTTTGAAGATTTGCATGGCATGAGCTACCAAGAGCTGCTAGCTGACGAAATAAATGACCTGAAAAGTTCCATGCAGGCCAATTTTAAGCAGGAAGGCGTAGATATAGACCTCTCTGATGTAGATTTTACGGACGATCCCTATGTAGTCCGGCAAAAAATTTTCGAAGCTATGCAAGAGGCTGCCGCGAATAGAGAAGAAGAAGTCAGCAAGCCTAAAAGCAAAAGTCAGCTCCAAAAAGAACGCAAAGAGCAAGATCTTGAGACGTTGAAAAAAAAAGGGCTGAATAGCATTTACAAACAACTAGCCAAATCTTTCCATCCCGATTTGGAACAAGACCTTGAACTGCGGGGGGAAAAAGAGAAGCTGATGAAAAAGCTCACCGCGGCTTATAGAGGTGAAGACTTATATGCGCTCTTATCCCTTGAAATGGAGTGGATGAGCCGTTCGGCCACCCAAGAAAAAGTCACTACTGAAGATCAGTTCAAGGGCTATAATGCTCTTCTTAAAGAGCAGGTAAAGACTCTTCAAAAAGAGATCGACACAGTTTTGCTAAATCCCAAATACCTATCTATTCATGCCTATCTGGCCGAGCATATGTCCGATGGAATAGAGGACGGAATGCTTTTATCACAAATGTTACATCGCCAGGTGCTAACCGATATAAAGCACACAAAAGATTTTATAGATCAACTTCAGAGTTCTCAGGGAAAAGCGGTTGTCAAATCCTTAATCCGCGAAATGTTGTGTTAAATGAATTCCAAGTCCTCTCCTGATCCTCCCCATCTTTTCTATCCTATCTATCCTGTTAAAATTTACAGGATGGATAGGATGGGAAAAAAAGATGGGGAGGATAGCACAGAAGTATAGGCAAAATGAATTCCAAGCCTCTCTCCTAATCCTCCCCATCTTTTCCTATCCTATCCATCGTGTTAAAATTTACAGGATGGATAGGATGGGAAAAAAAGATGGGGAGGATAGCATAGAAGTATAGGCAAAATGAATTCCAAGCCCCCTCTCCTAATCCTTCCCATCTTTTTCTTATCCTATCCATCTTGTGAAATTTACAGGAGGCGCCAATATCTTGAAACTTCTCATAGCGGTGCAATAAGCTGGCATAGTCGTTGTGGAACTACCCGCAATTGCTACATGAGTGAAACTCTTTGCTAAAAAATTCTTTATGTAATAGCCTCCATTTTAAATTCAGATTAGGAGGATTATGAGAGCTGCGGACAAAAATGCAAACCTTTCTCTTTGGTCATCAATGGGCAGGCTGCTAGCAACGCCTTATGTAGATGGCTGGCATCATTTTAACAAGGCCTTTACAAGCGAGCATCAAGTCTTTCAAGAGGCTCAGAAGAATTTATACGCCCATAATTTTCCAGTGATGACCAAGTTTCAGCGGGTTTGCCACTTTTGTGCTGGTGTGATCCATTGGATACCAATAGTCAACGTTGTGGCCAAACTGGCCATGCCTATATTGTTTCCTTCCAATCCAAAATCCAACAGCAAGCCCCCCGCTTGGCAAAGAATAAACCATATTGTAGTATTGATGTTAGAGAATCGCTCCTTCGACAATATGTTGGGGCGGCTTTATCCCAAAAGCACCCAATTCAACGGTCTCGGAGACCAAGAGGAAAATAGTTATAAAGACCGTAGAGGTGTCAAACATACTCTTAAGGTCTGGGATTCTCAGGGCGTGCGCATGGATACCCCTAATCCCGATCCAGGTGAAGAATTTGATGACATGACATATCAGCTGTTTGAAACCAGCCAACCGGCCTTAGCTGCTCTACCCACCATGAGTGGGTTTGCTCAAAATTACTATGATTTTATCTGTCGTGATCCAGCAGCTCAGAAAGAGTTACGTCAAAAACGTGGCCTGGGAAAACTTGAGGGAGAGTTTATAGAGCCAACGGAAGCAGAAATCGCCGATATTATGCATTGTTATAGTCCTTCACAAGTTCCAGTAATCAGCCAATTAGCACGCAGTTTTGCGGTAAGCGATATGTATCATGCCTCGGCCCCCAACCAAACTTGGCCCAATCGCTTTTTTGTACATACAGGCACAGCCAATGGTTTTGAAAACAATATGCCCATGCATTTCCCCTATACCATGAAAACGATCTTTACACGTTTTAATGATCGAAGCAAGGATAACGACTGGAAGATCTACTACAACGACATTCCCCAATCGGTGACATTGAGCAACCTGTGGCCTCATCCGAACTCTTTTAAACCGTTCGACCAGTTTATAGAAGATGCAGATAAGGGCCGTCTGCCCAGTTATTCCTTTATTGAGCCCCGCTTTTACCAAGAGGCCCAATTTCCCAGTGATCAGCACCCTCCGCACGATGTGCGGCATGGAGAGCAGCTCATGGCTGATGTCTATAATGCCCTCAGAAAGTCTCCCCAATGGAAGGAGTCCCTATTGGTCATTACTTACGATGAACATGGCGGCTGCTATGATCATCAACCACCTCCCTCTGCTGTTCCCCCTGAGACACCCAAAGCGAATCAAAAATTTCATTTTGACCGCTATGGTGTCAGAGTGCCAGCGGTCTTGGTCTCGCCGCTTATCGCACCTCAAACCATTCTACGCCCTCCATTGGATTCAAAAGCCCCGGTTTTTGACCACACCTCAATCATTGCCTCCGTGCGAAACTGCTTTAGTCTGGGCGGCCCGCTGACGGAGCGCGATGCTGTGGCGCCTGATTTTTCAAGTGTCTTGAATATGCCCGAAGGGAAGTATAATATGGGCCCTGAAGAGATCATCGCTCCCCCTGCTCCAAAGACTAACCTTCAAGAGGCCGAGGGACTGGCCATGAACGATTTGCAAAAGACCTTACTCCATGTGTCTGCACATTTGCCGGACAACTCTGCACTGCCAAAGATGGAAAACTACCTGATCAATGCTGTGAGGAAAGTTAATGAATTGGCTAGAAACACTATGCAAGGACTAGAGAAGCTCGTTGAGCCACCGAAAGCTGTGGATCTTCTCGCTGGCCGGCAGCAAGCTTTGGCAAATTTTGCTAACTTCTGCCATAATCCGGGCTGACCGTATGGTGAACACCAAATGAATTCCAAGCCCTCTCCTCATCCTCACCATCTTTTCCTATCCTATCCATCGTGTTAAAATTTACAGGATGGATAGGATGGGAAAAAAAGATAGGGAGGATAGCACAAGAGTTTAGGTAAAATGAATTCCAAGTCCTCTCCTGATCCTCCCCATCTTTTCCTATCCTATCCATCTTGTTAAAATTTACAGGATGGATAGGATGGGAAAAAAGATTAGAAGGATAGCCCAGAACTTAAAACTGATAGGCTATATTCAGGTTATAGCCTTTGAAATCCTTCTGTCCAAATTGGAAGGTGAATCCCAGTGAAAGGCAATCGTAAGCGAGGTATGGATTGAGGTATTGCGTGATCAGCGCTATGCTCACTTCATCAAAATGGTTGATATAAAGACGGTCTTTGAGGATGACGGAATCTGTAAAGCTTAAGCTGAAATTGATCGGCCTATGGCAAAGGAGGCACCCATGGCAGGTTTTGAGGGTCAGTCCGTTTTTGAGTATGTAGTTGTGCAGCTTATAGCTATAGTTAATGCCGGTTAGCCATAGATTGGTGGACGAGAAATAGCCGCCGTAGTTGTTCATGGCCACCACAAATTGATCGAGCTTGAAGTTATAGACGCTGGTGACCCCGGCCGACAATAAATTTCCCGAGGTGCATAAATCCAAAGACCCTCCGCATCCCATTCTCAGCAGAGGAGTGAGCGACCAGGCATGCGTCACGGGATACCTTATGCCTAGGCCCAGCGATCCGATGATAGACGAGGCTCCTCCATTTCTAAGATAGGTCAAAGGGGCATCGAGGATATAGGCAAAATGGAGATTGGGTGAATAGGAGTAGCGCAAGGGCATAGTCACTACTGTGGTGTCAAAGTTGCCAGCAAAAGACCTGCCGATATAGGATCCAGCTTGCACTTGGCTTTTGATTGGTTGTGCGCTCCAGCTGGTCGTGCAGCCGCTTAGAGGTGACAGGTTTCCCGCCTGGTAGTCTGATTGAGCCATCTGAAAAAGCAAGCTATTGGGATTTCCGGCAATGGGGTCAATGGGGGAGTATTTAGCATAGGCTTTGAGTAGCCTGTGGTGGTTTCCCCCCTCTTTGATGGAGTCCTTGAACAATTGCAAGCTGGCATCCCTAGTGGCCCCATTGTAAATTTGCATAAAGTTGGCTTGGGGAACGTTCACGACTAGACTCGTGGAGTTTTCTGCAAAAGTGCTCAAGGCTAGAATGCCTCGCAGGTTAAATCCTATGGCCACCGCTGAAGTGGGCGTATAAAGGGGGCTGAGCACTTTCAGAGAAGTTTGCACCTGATTTATTAGGTTCAGCACGTTTGGTGCGGCTATGCTGGTATTTGCACCCACTGACACTATGGCGTGATAGGGTTGGTAGGCCTGCAGGGCGGCGATTTGGCACAAGGCAAAGGCTGTGCAAGCCAAGCGTGCAAATTGCTTAAACATCGTAGATCGCATAGTATGTTTCATGGCATTTTCCTGAAAAGTAGAGCTATTTTAAGGGCTGTATATGGCTATGTTGTCGGCGTCGTATACCCAGCCGCCGCCGAGGGCGCTATACAGCTGAACAACGGCGATGAAGCTGTTAGCTTGGGCTTGGACCAGTTCAAGTTGGGCGTTGAGCAGCTGCCTTTCGGCATCGAGGACGTTGAGATAATCGGTTTCGCCTTCATTATAGCGCAGTTGGGCAAGGTCTTTGTATTCCCCGAGAACTTTGACTTGTTTGTGGTTTTCAAGTACCAGTTCGCGATTTTTGCGGTAGGTGATTAAAGCATCTTCGACTTCTCTGAAAGCTGTGAGGATTGTTTGAAAATAGGTGTAGAGAGCTTCTTCGCGTTGCGCTTTGGCTAGTTTGACTTGTGAGACTGTTTTGCCTGCATTAAAAATGAGTTGGGTGAATGACAGCCCGTATTGCCACATCTCTGCGGGGTTGCTGAGGAATAGGCTAAGCGTGTCGCTTTGTTTGCCATAATCTCCCGTCAGGCTGATCTGCGGAAAGAACAGAGCCTTCGCTTCGGTTATGCGGGCATTGGCGGCGATAAGGCTTTCTTCTGCTTGGATGATATCGGGCCTTCTTTGTAAGAGATCCGAAGGCAAGCCCGCGGGAATGACCAACGGATATTGAAAGGCTTCGATAGTGCGGCCTCTTTCTATGCGGCGCGGGTTTTCTCCCACCAGGATGCTGAGCAGATTTTCCTGTTTGGGAATGTCTCTTTCGAACTGGATTACCAAGATGGCCGCAGTTTCCACTTCGGATTCGGCTTGTTTGACTTCCAATTCCGAGGTTTCGCCCGCTTCAAATCTATGAGTTGCTAGCATTAAGGCATCTCGTCTGGTTTGCAGCGTCTCTTTCGATATGTGCAATTGGGCGTCTAATTCCCGCAACCCGATGTAGGCCGAAGCCACGGAGGAGACGACGGTGATCACCACTGCGCGCCTAGCCTCGACTGAGCCTAGTAAGTCGGCATAGGACGCCTCTGAAGCGCTGCGCGCCTTTCCCCAAAAATCTAACGCCCAACTGAAGTTCAGTAGCCCTAGGTAATCGTTGAACACCCGTCCGTATCCCGGCAAGGGACCGGTGGGCAAGGACCTGGGCAGTTCGTAGCGCGTATAGCTGCCCGAAAGAGAGACCTCGGGGTACAGGGCGGCATTGGTGATGCCCAACTGGGCGCTGAATTCAAGCACGCGCTTGATGGCTACTTTCAGGTCTTGGTTGTTTTGCAAGGCGGCGGTGATTAAGTCATTTAAGACAGGATCTTCAAATTGTTCCCACCAGCGGCAATTGCCCAAGGTGCTGCCTTCATCGCCTTGTAAGCGCCACTCCTGGGGTAGGTCTAGGCATGGCGGAATATAATGGGGTTTAAGGCAACCACAAAGGGCGGTCAGAGTGCACAATACCAGCAAAGCTTTGATTTTAGGCATTTTGTGCTCCTGGAGGCTGAGCGGCAGGGTCTATGGGCGGTAGGT
The DNA here is from genome assembly GCA_003164155.1 of Parachlamydiaceae bacterium. Lineage (GTDB taxonomy): Bacteria > Chlamydiota > Chlamydiia > Chlamydiales > Parachlamydiaceae > BOG-1457. The sequence goes on from PLSG01000481.1 coordinate 6,598, forward strand.
CAATGGGCGGTATTTTGGGTGTTTTCTTTTCAGCCCAGCCAGCGATCAGTTTGAAGAATAGAGGCACGAAGAAGATGGCCATGAAGGTGGCTGTCAGCATGCCGCCTAAAACGCCCATGCCCACAGAGTGGCGGCTGTNNTCGACGATGAGAATGGCATTTTTGGCGGACAAGGCAATAATGGTGATCATGCCGATCTGGAAATAGATATCGTTGTTCATGCCGGTTAGCCAGACGGCTAGCAATGCGCCGAAAATGCCAAACGGCACCGCCAAGATGATGGCTAAAGGCAAGGTCCATTTTTCATATAGGCCCGAAAGGATTAAGAAAACCATAAATATCCCGGCGAGCATCATGTACATGGAAGATCCTCCCGTGGCTTTTTCCTGGAAGGACTCTCCTCCCCAGGCATAGCTGAGGTCGCTGGGCAGAATTTCTTTGGCTAGCTCTTCCATGGCATTCAAAGCTTCTCCCGAGCTGTAGCCGGGAGCTGCGCTGCCGGTGATTTTGGCGGCTGGAAAGGCATTGAAGCGGCTGACTAGATTTGGTCCGGAGGCATTTTTTAAGGTCACCAGGGTTTTCAGCGGCACCATTAGACCGGTAGTGGATCTTACGTAAACCTGTCCGATGTCAATGGGCGTTTCCCGCGAACTTGGGTTGGCCATGACGATTACGCGGTAAACGCGTCCATATTTATTGAAGTTATTGACATACAGAGAGCCAAAGAGCGTTTGCAGAGCATTATAAATGTCGCTGATGGGCACATCCAAAGAACGCGCCTTAGATCTGTCCAAATCCAGATAGAGCTGCTGGGCATGGGCATTGATACTCGAATTGACATAGGCCAGTTCAGGACGGACTTCGGCGGCCTTAAGAAATTGATGGATGATTCCCTCCAAATAGGCATAGTCTTGAGATCCACGGTTTTGCACCCAGAATTCAAAGCCCCCCACGGTGCCGAGGCCCTGGATGGCCGGAGGATTGAATACCATGATTTTGCCGTCGGGGATTTGCGAAAATTCATTGGAAAGCTTATCTTGCAGAGCGTCTGCCTGTTCATTGGGTTTGGTGCGCATTTCCCAATCTTTCAAAATTATGAAATCGGTGCCTTGGCTAGTGCGATTTAAGCTGTCGATAAAACTAAAACCCGTGAGGGAAAAGAAGGCGGAAACCCCTGGATTTTCCAAGGCGAGTTTTTGGGCTTTATTTGTGGCCTCTTCCGTGCGCACTAAGCTAGAGCTTTCCGGCATGTCGACCACGCCGATCAAATAACCTTGGTCTTCGTTGGGCACAAAGGCCGTGGGGACAATGCTGAAGAGAAAGATTGTGGCAGCGCACAGGCAAACGAAGGCTAAAAGACTGAGCTTGGGGCGCACAATGATCCAGCGAGCTCCCCCTACATAGGTTGAGGTTAGTTTGTCAAAAATTCGATTGAATCCGCGAGTGAATTTAGAGGGCTCAGTTTGCGGTTTTAGCAAGATGGCCGCAAGCGCTGGGCTCAAAGTCAAAGCTACGATGCCTGAAATGACTACTGAAATGGAAATTGTCAGGGCAAACTGCTTATAGAGCTGTCCGGCAATGCCTCCCAAAAAAGCCACGGGAATAAACACAGCCGTCAAGACCAGTACTATGGCGATGATCGGACCAGTGACCTCTTTCATGGCGTGATGCGCCGCGGCTTTGGGCGTAAGCCCCAGCTTGCTTATGTTGTGCTCGACATTTTCTATGACCACGATGGCATCATCGACCACAATGCCTATGGCTAGCACCATTCCAAATAAGGTGAGTGTATTGATCGACATCCCCAAAGCCAGTAGTCCGCCAAAGGCCCCTACGATGGAGATCACCATAGCCAGCAAGGGGATCAGGGTGATGCGCAGATTTTGGAGAAACAAAAGGACTACTAAGGTCACCAGTATGGCCGCTTCAAAAATGGTTTTTACCACCTCGTGGATGGATGCGGTCACAAACTTGGTGGTATCATAGGGGATGCTATAGGTGATGCCGTGAGGGAAATTGGTTGAGATGGTCTCGAGTTTCTGCTTTATCTCGGCGGCCACCTGCAGAGCATTTGCTCCATATTGTTGATAGATGGCCATCGAAAGGGTGGGCACGCCGTTGATCTGGCTGTCCACATTGTAATTTTGGGCTCCCAATTCGGCATATCCTACGTCCTTGAGAAAGACTATCGATCCATCGGGGTGGGCTTTGATGATAATATCATCGAATTCTTCGGGCGTTCCCAGCCGGCCGACACTGGTGATGGAGAAGGTCAGTTCCACCGGCTTTGCCGTAGGGGCTTCACCCAGACGACCAATGGCGTATGAGCTGTTTTGGTCGCGAATGGCCGAGTTCACATCTTCGGTAGTGATATCGTATTTCACCAGGGCGTTGGGATCGAGCCATATGCGCATGGCATAGGTGCGGTCGTTGATGATGTTGACGCTGCTGACCCCTGGGGTGCGCTGCAGTTCTTCTACGATGTTGACTGTGGCATAGTTGCTTAAGAAGATTTCATCGTAGCGCCCATCGGTAGATTGCACCGCCGCGACAAGCAGTATGGAGGGCGTTTGTTTGAGGATGTTCACTCCCCCCTTTTGGACTTCATCGGGGAGAAGCGGCATGGCTACGCTAGTTTGGTTTTGGACATCAATTAAAGCTTGTTGGATATTCGATCCAATATTGAAGTACACGTTGAGATTGTAGTCTCCCGTAGAAGAGCTGTTGGAGTTCATGTAGATCATATTTTCAACGCCGTTGATCTGTTGCTCCAATGGTGAGGCAACTGAATTGGCCACCGTATCTGCGCTGGCTCCAGGGTATGAGGCTTTGACGTTTATCTGAGGGGGCAGCAAATTGGGGAACTGTTCTATGGGCATGAGAAACATGGCCGTCAATCCCCCCAGAAAAATAAAGATCGATAGCACGCTGGAAAGAATGGGGCGGTCGATGAAAATGCTCGAAAACATATGTGATGCCTTTAAGAAGCTGCTGGTTGCGCAGGGGATTTTGGCGGAACATAAGGTCCTATGACATTCACAGACCCACCCGGTAATATCTTGTTGGTTCCGTCAACTACAATTTTGTCCCCTATTTTGAGGCCGTTGGTAATGATCTGATAGTCCTCGAACCAATCGCCTGTCGACACATCCTGAGCAGTGACCGTGCCGTCGGGATTGATGAGATAGACGAACATGCCATTTTTCTTTTGCATCAGAGAGCGTTTTGGCACAAACAGCGAATGGGGCCTGGTAGCTCCATATAGCTTGACCCGGACGAATTGACCAGGCAGCAGATAGGCGTTTCCATTGGCTGAGGCTTCAGGGTTGGGAAAGACCGCGCGCACAAGCAGCGTGCCGGTGCTTTGATTGTAGGTGGGCGAGCTGAAGCTGACTTTTCCCATATGCTTATACACATTGCCATCGCTTAGAATGAGTTCTACATCAAACTCAGCCTGCGGCAGTAGGATTTTCTTGTCGACGGCCTCCCTTGTGAAATTTACAATTTCATTCTCAGAGACGTTGAAATTCACCCAGATGGGATCTATTACCGAGACTGTGGTGAGCAAACCGTTGGCTCCCGGAGAAATCAAGGCCCCTTCGCGGAATTTCGATCTGTCGGACATGCCGGTGATAGGAGAGGTGATGGTCGTATATCCCAGATTGATTTCGGCATTCAATAGGTCTGCTTGGGCACTTTGCAGGGAAGCTTGGGCGGTCAGCAGATTTGAGGTGGCGTTGTCCAGGTCTTTCTTGCTGGTGGCTTTTTGCGCATAGAGAGGTTTGAGGCGGTTGACGGTTAGCGTGGCATTTTCTAAGAGTGCCTCTTGTTTGGCGACATTGCCTTTGGCCTCTTCGACGCTGGCTTGGAATTGTTTAGGATCGAGTTGAAATAGCAAGTCGCCCTCTTGCACGAGCGATCCCTCTGCGTAGGCTATTTTATCCAAGTAGCCTTCCACTCTGGCTCTGATTTCCACAGGATGTGAGCTCTCTACAAAGCCCACGAAATCGTAAACCTTGGGAATACTCTCTTCTACAACTGTGAAGCTGGTCACATTTGCCGGAGGCAAGGGAGGTCGAGCCTTGGGCTGGGAATGGCACGAAATCAGGGAAAGGGCGGCAAGCCAGCTTAGGATATGGATATGCATATGGATACTCTGTGTAAAGTAAATATACACTTATACATACAGGGTGATTCTTACTGCAATGGAAATTTCCTTGCAAATGCGTAGCGGTCAAGTTTTAGGTGAGCAAATGACGAAAATTCTGCTATTGGAAATAGTTAAAACGCTGTAATCAAGTACAAGTAATTTATTTTAGTTTTAAATTGAATTGAATGTATTATTTAATTTCATTAGAATTAGATATAGGTGTATTCTGTTGCTTTATTTGATTTGATTTATAGGGGGGATTATGACAGCACAATTGCCAGATTCACATATATTGCCTCCACATAGACCGCTCATCGAGGTTCCTATAGTTGATAAAGCTAAGGCTGACAAAAGCCTCAGTGTTCCTCGCATAGCCATTCCTCCTTCCGGGAAAACAAGCGAAATGGCTAGTGCCGCGTTTATTTCGCATGTGGTATCGCCTTCTCCAAATGAAGAAGCTCTCGAAAAATGGTGCAATGATTTGCTGAAGTTATGTCCTTTATATACCCTTCAGGATGAATTCAATGGTGAAGCTAGAAACTTGCCCGACCCTCGCCATTTGATGCGCCTATTTCAAAGCAATCCGGAGAAATTAGACTGGGTAGCCACGGACGGCTTAACGGCGATCCAATTTCTGGTTAAAAATAGACCTACTTATGTATTAGCAATAATTGTTGAAGTACTTTTGGATTCTAAGAAAAAAAGTATCTTCCCGGAAAAATTTTTGGCACAAATTAAAGAAGAAGATCGGATTTCCATAGCTCATTTAATGACTGACCAAGCGACATGGCAAAGCGTTAGATGGACGGAAAGTATTTCTTCGTGGGAGATGGATGGTCCTAGGCTAAGGGAATTCGAAGGTCCCAGTTTGGCCATGTCATGCATAAAATACATGGGCATCACTAGCCAGCCAGCCTTGGAAAAGCTGGCCGAAGTGCATGCGCAAAAGAAAGGCTATATATTTTCGGAACTTGTGGGCGCTTATGGCATTACCAGCCAATCCGCTTTGGTGAAGTTAGCTAAAATAGCTGCCCAGCAAAACGGAGAAGGCGTTTCAGCGTATATTGGCAATTATGGCATCAAAAATCCCTTAAGTTTGGTGGAGATAGCCCATTTGGCAGCCGCATGTCCAAGAGATTCGAGTTGCTTTTTTTCAAAATATATTGGCAATTATGCAATAGAAAGCGAATCCATTCTCATCGAACTAGCCGAAAAAGCTGCCAAAGTTGATGGAGAGCTAACCTCCGAGTTTATACGCAATTATAACATCAAAGACCCAGTTAGTCTGATCAGAATAGCCAAAATAGCTGCGGAAAGCTGTGGCGGGAATGTGGCAAAGTATATAGACAATTATGGGATTGAAGATCCTTCAGTCTTAGCCGAGATAGCTGAAATAGCTTTGAGCAATTCTTCTTTTATTGAATTAAATAACTTTTCAGAAAATATAGGCAACTTTGGATTTGAAGATCCAGCCGTTAGGATTAGAATGGCTAAAATAGTTGCCGAAATGGAAGAGGGAAATATCTCTGCAAACATTCGCAATTATGAGATTGAAGAGCCTTTAGCCTTATTAGAGATAGCCAAAATAGCTGCAGCGACTGCTGGATGGTCGAGAGTCTCAGAACACATTGGCAACTATGGCATTACCAGCCAAGCGGAATTAGTAGAGATAGCTAAAATAGATGCTAAGC
>PLSG01000072.1 GCA_003164155.1 Parachlamydiaceae bacterium
GGGCAAACGCTACTCCTTTCTTAAGGTCGCCGGCTTTGATATTGGGATGGATCTCAGTTGGCTTTTTATCGCCATATTCCTCTCTTGGACTTTGGCGGCTGGTTATTTCCCAGCTTACTATCCTCAGATGCCCCAAGAAGCATATTGGATAATGGGCATTTCAGGCATGCTGGGCCTATTCATTTCGGTCATTTTACATGAGCTTGGGCACGCGCTAGTGGCTCGCCATTTTGGCTTAGCCATTTCACAGATTACATTGTTTATTTTTGGGGGAGTAGCTGAGCTGAAAGCTGAGCCTGCGCGTCCGAAGGTGGAATTTTATGTGGCTGTAGTCGGACCGATAGTCAGCGCTTGCATATCGCTAGGCATGTATATGACGCATTCGCTTGGACAACAGCTCGGCTGGTCTGTCATGGTCTTAGCAGTGATTAGCTATTTAGCTATGATCAACATGCTCTTAGCTATCTTCAATTTGATTCCCGCCTTTCCCATGGACGGAGGACGCATACTGCGCTCGATCCTATGGGGATGGAGCAATGATTTTAAATGGGCGAACCGCATTTGTGTGGCATTGGGCGGTGGATTTGGCTTAGGCCTCATTTTTCTGGGTCTGTACTCTTTGATTTTAGGTCATTTTTTTTCAGGGCTATGGTGGATGCTCATAGGCTGGTTTTTGCGTCAAGCGGCTGATGCTTCCCGCACGCAGTTTTACGTCCGCCAAGAGCTAAGTGGAGCGAAGGTGGGCAAATTTATGACCAAGGATCCGCTATGTGTCCCTCCAGACATCTCCCTCAAAGAATGTATAGAGAACTATGTGTACCAGTCCCACCACCATCTCTACCCAGTTATCCAAGAGGGTATGCTGGTGGGGTACATCAGTCTGAGGGAAGTCAAGTCCATCCGGCCAGAGTTGTGGGAGAGCACGACGGTGAGAAATGTGATGGTGCCGCGTGCCCAATTTCAGGTGTTATCTTCAGACACAAGTGCTTTAGAGGCGGTCAATTTATTTCCTCAATCCGATAGGGCGACCTTATTAGTGGTTGAGGGAAATCGCTTGGTGGGCATGTTGACTTTTCAAGATCTTTTTAAGTTGATCTCTATAAAACTAGAATTGGAAGAGCAAGTGCGCCTTTAGAGCTTGCGTTATTACAAGAGGAGCCATATATGTTAAGTTGGGCAGTGACTTTTTTGATCGTAGCCTTGATTGCGGCCTTGCTGGGTTTTGGCGGCATTGCTGGCGTAGCTACAGAGATAGCTCAGATTTTGTTTATCATTTTTATCATCTTGTTTTTGGTTTCACTCGTTTTTGGACTGCGCCGCCGAAATAAGTAACTATGGGTGTTGGATGCATGCAGAAACGGGAAATCTACAGATCTTATTTATCTTGTCGGTGGGTTTTACCTTTGCCAGCATTTTGGGATATCTTTCAAATCGCCTCAACCTCTCCCCGTTCTTAGGTTATCTATTGGCCGGGTATCTCATCGGACCTTACTCTCCAGGCTATGTGGCGGATCTGCACCTCTCTGAGCAGCTTGCCGAGATTGGGGTGGTTTTGATGATGTTTGGCGTGGGGCTGCATTTTAAATGGCAAGATTTAGTCAATGTCAAATATATCGCCATTACCGGAGCGGTAGGGCAGACATTTGTCGCGGCGACGCTCGGCGCGTGGCTGATCTACTCTTTAGGTTGGTCCATAGAGGCAGGGGTAGTCTTTGGCTTGGGCATAGGCGTGGCGAGCACGGTGGTGCTAGTGAGCATGTTGAGCGAAAATAAACTCCTCAATTCTCCGCAAGGGCACGTAGCTATCGGCTGGCTGTTAGTTGAGGATATTATCACCATCTTTGTTTTGCTGTTTATTCCTACGCTAGCCGCCTTCGCCAAGGGAAACGGGCCGGGCATGCAGCAAATTGGCATCGACATAGCGGCCGTGCTTTTAAAATTTGGGTTGTTGATTGCCCTCGTATTTACCATCGGACGAAAAGTTGTGGCTTACGTTTTGGCTAAAGTTGCCCTGACGAAGTCCCATGAGTTATTTACACTGACAATCTTGGCTTTGACTTTTGCCATTGCCAGCGGGGCTTCCGTAGCTTTTGGCACATCGATTGCCTTGGGGGCTTTTATCGCCGGCATGGTGATTGGGCAGACAGACTTGCGTCAGCAGGTTTCTAAAAGCACAGAGCCCTTGAAAGATACTTTCTTGGTAATCTTCTTCTTATCCATCGGCATGCTTTTTAATCCATCTGTGATCGGCGAGCATTTGCTGCTCGTTTTGGGTGTCTTGTTGATCATCATCGTGGCTAAACCACTGACAGCTTTTCTGATAGTCGTCATTATGCGGCATCCTCTAAAAACAGCACTGACTGTATCTGTGGCTCTGGCGCAGATAGGGGAGTTTTCATTTATTCTCGCCGAGGAGGCTATGCGCAATGATATCTTGCCCGATGTGGGATATGATGTCATTATAGCCTGTGCCATAGTGTCAATCGCCGTCAACCCTATCTTATTTAAAGTGGTTAAACCCTTCATTATAAGCAAAAAAGAGGGAGCAGAAAGTGAACTTTAGCGCCAATAAAGCCATAGCTGTTTGTGCCGCCTGGCTAGTTTGCTGGCAAAGCTTGCCAGCCGATATGCATAAGCTAACGGTGAGCGGCAGCTCAACGGTATTTAAGCCCGCCGACAAGTTGAGTCTGACCTTGGGGGTGATGACGTTTGAAAAAGAGGTCAAAAATGCTATTTTGGGCAATAGTGAAAAGATGGCGGCTGTAATCAAAGCGCTTAGCAATGCAGGTCTAGAAGAAACGGAAATGCAGACCGGCAACTTTACGGTCAATCCCAAATATACGCCAGCTGCTCTCCATCCGCCAGCGGATTGGCAGCCGAGCATTGCAGGCTATGAAGTGACGAATACCGTGGATATCCATACGCTTAAATTAGATCATCTGGAGGGGATCATCGATGCCGCCGGAAAAAGCGGTGCCAATCTAATCCAAAGCCTCTCCTTTTCCCTACAAGACGATAAACTTGCCAAAGCCGAGGCGATTGCCTTGGCCATTCAGCAAGCCAGGTCATACGCCAAAGCTGCGGCAAGAGAGGCTGGCTTAAAATTAGTCGGCATCCTCGAGCTTTCCGTAAATTCACCTTTCTTAAATGCACGCACTTTAAATGCTGAGCGATTTGCCTATGCCAAAGAGGTGTCCACTCCCATTATATCGGGAGAGGTAGAAATAAGTGGATCGGTTTCTATGGTGTATAGCATCCAGCCAGAATAAGGATTTGAGCATAATGACTGGCCGCAAAATCTGTGTGCGACTTATTGGAAATTACACGTTACAAAATTGCCTCCATTCATTGGGGTCAGGCTTGTGATTTTGCGTTTTGAACACCGCCCAAGGGATGACACAGAAAGCGGTTCAAAATGCAAAATTGGTGCGCCACGAAGTGCACATTAGCTAATCGATGAAAGTTCGATTAGGAAAGAGTTAACAGCTCATCTTATACCGAGTCTTGGGTATTCAAGGTAACGTAGATACTAAGCGTAGATAGGGAGATTGCAGGCCGTAGGCAAGCGCCTAAAGCTATTGAGCCCCGAAATCATTTATATCGAGATAGGCCGATGCTGTCAATTTTGCAGAAGGCAACATCATCTAAACCGTAGGAGGTGAGGTTTAGATGGCGCTCCGGGGTCGTAGGGCATGGCATGTAATCAAAGCTAATGTGAAAACGTGGGAGATCCTAGCGGCTCTTCTCATGTAGAAGTATCATCCGACAAGTTTAAAAGCGAGGAGGGTGAGACGGCTCTAAGCTAGGAAGTCACATGGTTCGTAGTACTGAACTGGAAGTCATTTCTCCAGAGTAGGGAAGGGACCTGGGTAGAATATTAACCGTAGTAAAGGAAACGTTATGGATACAACAGATGTCCAGATCTCGACGAAAACAAAACTGAACCGGATAGCGTGGCTATCTAAGCAAGATCCGAAAAGAAGTTTCGGGTGCTTAATGCATCACTTCAACCTCGAATCTCTATTGGACTGTTTCGACCAGCTTGGTAAAGATAAGGCTGTAGGAATAGACGGTGTAGACTGGAGAACCTACGCGGTAAAAGTGAATACGAATCTTCGAGATCTTATTGTACGAATGGAAAATATGGCATACCGGCCAGGCCCCGTAAGGGAAGTCTTAATACCTAAAGAAGGTAAGCCAGGTGCTACTCGACCACTCGGAATAAGCAATATCGAAGACAAAATTGTACAAAAGATGATGCAACAAGTGCTAGAAAGCATATATGAACCACTTTTTCTAGATTGCTCCTTCGGGTTCAGACCAAAGAAGAGTTGTCATGATGCCATACGAGCACTGCAGAATCACTTGTATAGAAATGAGGTTCAAATAGTCATAGATATCGATCTTAAAAATTTCTTTGGAACCATAGATCATGAGCTTCTAGAAAACATCCTGAAAGAAAAAATCAAGGACATGAAGTTTATGAGATATATAAATCGCATGTTCAAGGCAGGGATACTATCAGAAGGGGAGTTGAAAATGGGGGATGAGGGAGTACCGCAGGGTTCGTCTTGCAGCCCGATTCTTGCTAATATATTCGCTCACTATGCAATTGATGTATGGATCAAAGAGATGGTTAAACCATGGGCAAAAGGCAATGTAAGCCTTTTCCGATACGCAGACGATGCAGTGATATGCTGCCAGTACGAGTCAGATGCGCACGGGATTAAAGAGGACCTTGCAAAACGCCTAGCAAAATTTAAGCTTCAACTCAACGAGGAGAAGACGAAGCTAGTGTCCTTCAGTAAACGATTAGCTAGTCAGGGCGAGGAACAAGGAACTTTCGATTTTCTAGGGTTCACATTCTATTGGGGCAAATCTCGCGCAGGATGGACAGTTCCAATGCTGAAGACGAGAGGAAAAACAATGAAAGCTAAACTACAGAAACTTAAAACGTGGTTCAAACAGGTAAGACATGAGATGCCTCTAAAGGAGTTATGGAAAATCTTAGTGGCTAAAATTAGAGGGCACATACAATACTATGGGGTCTCTCATAACGCCAGAATGGTTGGAAAATACCTCCATGAAGCAACAAGGATCGCATTCAAATGGCTAAATCGGCGTAGTCAACGCAAGAGCTTCAACTGGGAAAAGTTCAACCTATTCCTAAAGTTGAATCCGCTGCCCACTGTTAAAATAGTACACAGACTATTTTAAACTTCTTCTGCTATACTCTTAGCTAGGTAAAAAATATTATCCTGAGCCCGCTGCCTTAATAGGGCCCGGTGTGGATCTAACTGGGGGGGAGCCTGGGTGACCAGCTCCTCTACCACCTCAAGCCTGACCCCAATGAATGGAGGCAATTTCGCGGCGAGTAGCTTGTCAAGCAAAAGATGTGTGCAACAGTATGTCTTTCAGGGGGGCAATATTTATCATTACCTTCCCAAGGCTGCGCTTCGCTTGCCCTGGGTTAGGATGTGCGATTTGTTGGAAATAAGGAAAAAACCTTCATCATTTTTTAAGAGGGGCTATGGTTCTGGACTATTCACCATACAGCACGCCTACAGCGTGCTGTATGGTGAATAGTCCAAAACCACAGCTCTTAAAAGGTGATGAAAATATAAAGAAGAAAGGAGTGTTTTTTCAATAAACCACACACCCTAACCTGGGTAAAGTAGAGAAGATCCTGCAGCTTATTGAGGAAAAAACGCTCGAATTCACAAATTTAGGGCTGTTTTCAGCTGTTAGCATCTTTGAAAAATCAACTTCCAAAGTGCGCGAGGGGGATCTCCACGCCTTCATCTTGGATGATGTCTTTATGTTGAATATATACGCGCCTTAGGCGCGACTGATCGTCGAATTGCAAGACGAATTCCATCCAACCATCGTTGAAGTAATACGAAAAAAGTGAGCTGTTGCAGAATTTTTCTTTGCGCAAAGCGGTCTGAAAGGCTTCTTCGGCAAGTTCTCTGGGCATATATTTGGCTAATCTGGTAGGGGTTTGTGTGAGGTGCGTGAGATAATCGATGAAATCGTGGTAGGAGAGTGAGTTGGATATAGGCATTCCTAAGGCATTGGCGACGTCTTCTGGCAGAGATACTGGGTAGCGGAAACGGACCCATAATCGCGAAAATATAAAATATTCCCTCATAAGCCTGCTGGGTTGTAGTTTGGGGAACGATTTGGCCAACGAATCCACCATACCGCAATTGCCCAATTTATGTCTAGAGGGAGAATTCCTTTAAAAAAAGGCAAGCCCTAAGGCTTGCCTCTATAGCGAGACTGGAGTTTGAATACCTCTAAGGCCTACTCATTTTCCTCTTCTTTAGCGTCGGCAATCAGCGCCTCAGAAATCCACACGATGCCCGCGGCTGAAGCGGCATGCGTTAAGCTCGTTTTGACTACTTTAGCTGGGTCAATCACTCCGCAAGCCACTAGATCTTCCACTTTTTCAGAGATGGCGTTAAAGCCAAAGTTCGCCTTGCTCTTCAATATCTCGGAAAGGATGACAGAGCCATCAAAGCCAGCATTGAAGATGATTTGCTTGATAGGTGCTTCGCAAGCTTGCATCAGGATCTTAGCACCGATGGCTTCGTCGCCTTCGAGTTTGAGGTCGCGCAAGACACGGCTAGCATTCAGCAGGGCGACTCCGCCTCCGGGAACTATGCCCCCTTCCAAAGCAGCTTTGGTAGAGTTTAAGCTGTCTTCAAAGAGTTGCTTCTTTTGTTTGACTTCAGGTTCAGTAGCTCCTCCCACGGAAATCTGGGCTACGCCCCCGCTGAGTTTAGCTTTTCGCTCTTCAAGCTTTTCTTTATCGTAAGTGCTAGTAGCCGCTTTGATTTCGTTTTCTATCTGCTTTACGCGTGAGGCGATAGCTGCGGTAGAGCCGGCACCATGCACCAGGGTAGTGTGTTCCTTAGTGATGATGAGATGGTCTGCCGAGCCAAGCGAAGAAGCTGGGACATCTTTTAAGGACACGCCGGTATCTTCGGAAATTACGGTTCCTCCGGTGAGTATGGCGATATCTTGCAAAAGCGCTTTGCGGCGGTCGCCAAAACCTGGAGCTTTTACAGCGGCGACTTTTAACGTTCCGCGCAATTTGTTGACCACCAGAGTGGATAAAGCATCTCCTTCGATATCTTCGGCGATGATCAGCAATTCGCGGCCAGTGGTGGCGGCAGCTTGCAGCACAGGCAACAGTTCGTGGATGTTGTTGATTTTGCGATCGACTAGCAAGATCTGTGCATTGCGCATTTCTACGATCATTTTGTCATTGTTTGTGCAGAAATAAGCGCTGATGTAGCCGCGGTCAAACTGCATCCCTTCCACTAACTCAATGGTCGTTTCTAGTCCTTTGCCCTCTTCGATGGTGATGACGC